>NZ_JAKGUE010000023.1 GCF_021568795.1 Dethiosulfovibrio faecalis | reverse complement strand
ACACCGCAGGAGATCTACTTCGGAAAGGAAGACCTATAGCAGTCTGACCTAAACTAATCTAGGCTAAAAAATGGTCTTGACAATGGGGTCCACCATAGGGTTCTTTATATTATCGATTAGAAACGCTCCAAAACCTCCAGAAAATCCAGCCCATAAAGATCGAGTTTTTTGACCCCAACTCCCTGAAGACAGCTCATCTCGTCCAACGAATCCGGCCGTAGTTCCAACATCTGGCGCAAGGTGGCGTCGTGAAATATAACGTAGGCTGGAACGCCATGCTCTCTGGCCAACTCCAGTCTCTTCGCCCTCAATGCCTCCCAAAGGGGATCACCGTCGAATTCCGAGGAGTCTTTGGCGGAAGCCTCTAACGAGCTCGATCTGCTGCTTTTCTCAGATGTCTTCACCTCGTCCACCCGGAAGGAAAGGCACTTTTCTCCACGTAGAACCGGCCAGCTATCGCCGCAAAGACGAAGTCCTCCGTAGCCGTCCGGGACCACTGACAGGACTCCCATGGCCAACAACTGCCTGTAGACCGAACGCCACTGTCTTTCGTTCAGCTCATCGCCTATTCCGAAGGTGGATACCTGATCGTGCCCGGCTTCCAGTACCTTCTTGGTTCCCCTGCCAAGAAGCACGTCTATGAGGTGCCCTGTTCCGTAGATCTGCCCCGTTCGGTAGACACATGACAGAGCCTTTTGAGCCTGTACAGTGCCATCCCAGGTCTCCACGGGGTTCAGACAGGTATCGCAGTTCCCACAGGGAACGTCGCAACTATCCCCGAAAAAGGAAAGCAGAGAACGGCGGCGACAGCCGGTGGTCTCACAATAACCCAACATGATCTCCAGGTTTTGTCGACTGATCCTCTTGTATCTTTCATCCCCTTCGGACATCTCTATCAGTTTGAGCTGCCCCGTAACATCTGCCATACCGTAGGTCATCCAGGCATCGGCTGGCAGACCATCTCTGCCAGCCCTTCCCGTTTCCTGATAATAGGCTGCCAGGCTCTTAGGCATATCAAGATGGGCTACGAAACGGACGTCGGGCTTGTCTATACCCATTCCGAAGGCAATGGTGGCGACCACCACGACCGCATCCTCGTTCTGGAACCTTTCCTGAACCGTCCTTCGTTCCTCCGCTCCCATGCCACCGTGGTAGGACAGAGCTTTAATTCCGTTATCTCGAAGCCACTGGGCTATCGACTCTGTCTTTCTCCTGGTCATGCAGTAGACGATGCCCGAGTCGTTACGATGACTTCTCCTGAGGAAATCAAGCAGCTGTTTTTTCGGCTTTTCCTTCATGACCACCTGATAGCGGATGTTCGGCCTGTCGAAGCCTGAGACGAAGACCTTTCCTCCGTTCAGGTCGAGCCGCGAAAGGATCTCCTTTCTTGTGAGCTCGTCTGCCGTCGCTGTGACCGCTATTCTAGGGACTCCCGGGAAGGCCCTACCAAGCTCCCCTAGCCGAAGGTACTCGGGGCGAAAATCGTGCCCCCATTGGGATACGCAGTGAGCTTCGTCTATGGCTATCACGGAAAGGGAGATCCTGGAGAGAAAATCCATAAAGCTCGGCTTCATGGCCCTTTCGGGGGCCACGTAAAGAAGATCCAACTCCCCTCTCATGGCGGCCCGGGAGACCTGCACGAACTCCTCGTAGTTCATAGTCGAATTCATGTAAGCGGCCCTCACTCCGCTCTGAACAAGCCCGTTTACCTGATCGTGCATCAAGGCTATTAGTGGAGAGATCACGACACCTATTCCGGGACGTAGGATGGCCGGTATCTGATAGCACAGAGACTTTCCTCCTCCGGTGGGCATGAGGACAAGACAATCCCCTCCACCCATTACGTGGTCTATAGCGTCCCCTTGATTCAGACGGAATTCGTCGTACCCGAAAAGGCGCTTCAACAACCCACGAGGAGTCTCGTCCATCAATCAAATCATCTCCTGACTACAAAAAAAAAGCGAGACCCCTCGGGATCTCGCTTTAGAAATGCTATGGCGCGCCGGGCAGGATTCGAACCCACGACCTTCTGGTCCGTAGCCAGACGCTCTATCCAGCTGAGCTACCGGCGCACTCTTTAATGGCGGAGAGAGAGGGATTCGAACCCTCGGATCCGAATCGGATCACGCACTTAGCAGGCGCGCGCCTTCGACCACTCGGCCATCTCTCCACGCAACGCAGCATATTCTACATACGGGAGAGGTTTCTGTCAAGCCGATCCGAGAATTTATTCCTCTGACTCTCTATCTCCACTCGCATTATCCTCGGAGACGACCTCTACAGCCTCTTCTTCGGCAGGGAAGATCTCCGGATCGAGTATCTTAACCTCCACCTTTTCGGATATCTCATCCAGGAAAGTCCTCTGGAGTTCCTGTCTCTTCTGGTTCAAAACCATCGACTGAAGCTGCTCTCTGGCGTCCTCGAAGGAGGTAACCTCTCTATCCTTGGCGGACTTTCTGTAAACGACTATGAAATCGTCGCTGGCGACCTCCACCGGCTCGGCATACTGACCGTCGTCCATAGATGCGATAAAGGCCAGATTTTCCGGCAGAGAGTCCTTCTTCAGGAACGCAGGTTTTTCGGACCCGGTGGATCCTGTGAGATCAGAGGAGGAAAATCCCTCCAAAACCACGTCCCAGGACGTTCCGGACGAAAGCTCCTCGTAAGCTTTATCCGCAGCCTCTTGGCTGCTGAACTCGGCCGCAAGCACCTCGAATCCCTCGGGAACTGTAAAGACGAAGTCCTTTACACTATCGTAGAGGCCCTGAAGCTCTTCGTCGTTTACCTTGGCGGCGGCGGAAGCCTCCTCCAGAAGCATCTGCTGAGAAAGCTGGGTCTTAAGCTGTTCTCTGAGGGCATCCATAGTTATGCCCGTTTCCTGAAGGTACTGCATAAAGGCCTCTTTCGTCGGGAACTGATCCTCTATGCCCGACACGGCCCGATCCAGTTCTTCCTTGGACGGGGTGATGCCCAGAGCCTTGACTTCCTTGACAAGGGCCTCCTGAACGACCATTTGATCGAGTACCATCTGCCTTATCATGGGGAGATCGGTTGACGTAACGTCCTTTATTCCAGATCTCTCTACGTAGTCCTGTACGGACCTAAGAAGCTGACTCCTCATCAATTTCTTGCCGTCTATCTCGGCCACCGCATAATCCTCGTTGCCGCTACGGCTGCTCTTACCTCCGCCTACCCCGTACATCAGGGGGATAGCCAAAACAAAACACAGCAGGAAAAAGACGAGAATCCATTTCACCTGTGTACGAAGCGTCCTCAACATCAACGTAAATCTTCCCCTTTCATGATCGCTTTTTTCACGATACCTACGGATGGATATTGTATCACAGCCCGGTTATCGATCATACGCCATATTACACCTCCGCCAGAGAGAAACCTATTTTTCCCTCCGTCTCCAACGGAACCGCCAGAGATGCCACGTTTTTCATGATGTCCTGAAGCTCGGCCAGAACCTCTTTCGACCGCTCCTCAGGGCATTCACAGACTATCGAATCGTGGACCTGAAGGACCATGGACACATCCGGATCCTCCGCAAAAGACCTGGAGACGGCTATCATGGCTTTTTTCGCTAGGTCAGCGGCGGTACCCTGTACCGGAGAATTTATCGCCACCCTCCTGATATGGCCCCGATCCCTGTTATTGCCGGTGATGACCTCCTCCAGAGGCCTTATCCTTCCGAACAGGGTCTCTGTGTAGCCTTTGGCGATTGCCTCGTCGGCGCTCTTGGTCACGTAGGCCTCCACACCGGGAAGGGCCGCAAAATAACGGGACATTATCCTGTCCGCCTCGGACCGACCTACCCCCAATCTCTTGGCCAAACCGAAGGCGCTCATGCCGTAGAGAAGTCCGAAGGTCACCATCTTGGCGGAACGTCGCAGCTCTTTGGTGACCATAGAGGGGTCCACCCCGAAGACCATGGATGCCGTTTCTGTGTGGATATCCCTGCCGGATCGGAATACGTCAGCCAACCTCTTTTCTCCCGATATATGGGCCAAAACCCTCAGCTCCACCTGAGAGTAATCGGCTGCGACGAAACATCGCCCTTTCTCCCGCGGGATCAAAGAGCTTTTTATCCTATCGGACCATTCTCCGTATGCCGGCAGATTCTGCAGGTTGGGATCTCTGCTGCTGAGCCTGCCTGTACCGGTGGTATCGCTCTCGAAGGTGCTGCGTATGATACCGTCTTCACAGACGGAGCTCATCAAAGGCAGGGCGAAACCGCTGGACATCTTTGACAGTGCTCTATGCTCCAGCAGCATGGACGGAACGGCGTTGTGAGGCTCCGGAAGTTCCGCCAGCTGCTCCAACACCGTGACGTCCGTGGAGTATCCGGTCTTCGTCTTCTTCACAGGAGGAAGGCCTAGCCTATCGAAAAGAAGGGTCCCGACCTGTTTGGGAGAGTTGAGGTTTATCGATTCTCCGGCAGCGGAGGTTATCTCCTCCACTATCCGATCCAGACGTTCTTTCAGATCCGATATGACATCTTGAAGAATGGGTTCCTCCAGTTTTATGCCGGATTTTTCCATCGATACCAGGACGGGGACCAAGGGCATATCTATATCGCACAAGACCTCGGAGAGCCCTCTGGACTCAATCGTTTGAGATAGATCGTCTCGAAGACGCCATAACGCCATCGCCCGTTCCTCCGTGAATTCGGGACAATCGTCTCCCATAACCGACGGCATATCGTGAGAGCCTTTATCTGGATGGAGCAGATAATCGACGCTCCTGAGATCCCAGACTCTGGAGTAATCCGAAGGAACTCCCATGGCGACCAGCAATCTCTTGTAATCCGAGGTAATCACCGCCCCCCTCTGCAGCCAGGAAGATAACTCGGAGGGCATCTCGCTACCGGACCAGAACCGCCCGTCTTTAGAGCACACCACCAGAGGATCGGCCACGAGCGACATGGGATACTCTCCGGTCCACTCGCCGTGAAAGGCAAGCTCGTCGCACATCAAGAGCTCGTCCAGCTCGACCGATTTAAGCTCCACCAAAGGGAGAGACGGCGCTTCTTTCTCTACCGAGGAGCCTCCGGAAAAACTCGTTTCCCCACAGATGAGATCTCCCATCGATCTTTCCAAGGAACTCATACCCAGCTCCCGACAGAGAGCAACGAAACCGTCCGGATCGGGAACTCCGCACACCAGGTCAACATCGTCCGGAGCCCCATCGACGCTCAAGGTCGTCAGGATAAGGGACTTCCTGGCCAGGTCCGCGTTTTCCTCCAGCTTCTTTCTCTGACCGGCGGTCAGCTCCGCCGTATGGGCCAATATCCCCTCCAGATCTCCGTATTTACCAAGCAACCGTCGAGCGGTCTTGTCTCCTACGCCCGGTACGCCGGGGACGTTGTCCACGCTGTCTCCGACCAAAGCCAGATAGTCGGCCATCCTGGCGGGAGGGAAACCGTATTCTCCCTGAAAGGTCTCGGCATCCCACCGGTTGAAGGAGGAAATTCCCTTGCCCGGTCTTATCACCGTTATGCCCTCGTCCAGTATCTGAAGCATGTCCTTATCGGACGTGACCACCAGAACGGAGGTACCCTTCTCCGCATACTCCCTGGAAACGGCGCCTATGACGTCGTCGGCCTCGACACCGGGACGACATATCACCGGGATACCCAAAAGCCCCAGCATTTTCTTCAATATCGGAAGCTGTACCTTGAACTCCTCCGGGGTGGGTTTTCTCCCCTTTTTATATTCGTCGAACATCTCGTGACGGAAGGTCTTCCCAGGGGCGTCGAAAACCACCGAGAGAGACTCGGGAGCCCACTCTTTTTTGATCTTGGAAAGCATGTTGAAAAAACCGACCAAGGCGTTAGTCGGCGTTCCATCCGGAGCGGTCAGTTCGGGAATGGCGTAAAAGGCCCTGAAGGCAAGGCCGTGTCCGTCCACGAACATAATAGGTCCTTCGGTCATATCTCTCCTCCTCTTTCACATGTTTAAGGTATAATATCTTTTTGACGCCATCAATTGTACCAAGCAAACGATAAACAGGGAGGAACGGAATATGTCTAAAACCGTAAGAGTCCGATTCGCCCCCAGTCCGACCGGGGCTCTTCATATCGGTGGGGCCCATACAGCGTTGTTCAACTGGCTCTGGGCCCGACACATGGGAGGAAAATTTATCCTGAGAATCGAGGACACCGACCAGGTTCGCTCCACCAAGGAATACGAGAATACCATCATGGCCGGAATGAAGTGGATGAACCTCGATTGGGACGAAGGCCCCGATGTCGGAGGAGATTTCGGACCATACCGCCAGACCGAAAGGCTTCATCTCTACAGAAAATACGCCGACGAACTATTGGAGAGAGGGCTGGCCTACAAAGACGGCGAGGCTGTCATCTTCAAGGTCCCTCTGGGAGAGGACATCGGCTTCGAGGACATGGTGTACGGATCAATCGACGTGGTCAGCGACTCGCTGAAGGACGGCAGGACCGGTCAAATGAAGGACATAGTCCTGATGAAGAGCGACGGAATGCCGACCTACAACTACGCCGTCGTAGTGGATGACCACACCATGGGCATAACCCACGTAATAAGGGGCGAGGACCATATCTCCAATACTCCCAAGCAGGTGCTCCTGTACAAGGCATTGGGCTGGGAATTACCTACCTTCGCCCATCTCCCGATGATACTCGGAAAGGACAAGAAAAAACTATCCAAACGCCATGGGGCAACCAGCGTCTACGAATACAGGGACATGGGCTATATGCCGGACTCTGTGTTCAACTTCCTGGCCCTGTTGGGATGGGCTCCGTCCGGAGACAGAGAGATCTTCGACAGAGATCTGGCCATAAACGAGTTCGACCTTAAGAACGTCAACAGGAAACCCTCTGTTTTCGACATGGATAAACTCAACTACGTCAACCAGGGGCATCTCCACGCCCTCCCCACCGCAAAGAAAATCGAGATGCTGGCACCTTTTTGGAAGGAGGCAGGCATAGACCTTTCCTCCGTAGACGAGAGCTATATGGAAAAGGCCTTCGATCTCATGGGAGGCAGGGGCAGGACCGTCAAGGACCTGGCGGAGTTCACCGACTACTTCCTCGATTTCGCTCCTGTGACGAAAAGGTACGATGGAGAGGTATCCGACGAAACCAGAAAGACCCTCCGGGGGTTTTTCTCCGATATGATGAAACTGGACACCTGGACGGCATCGGCCATGGAGACCTTCGCAAGAGACTGGACCAAGGAAAAAGGAGTCAAGTTGAAGGACGTAGCCATGCCTATGAGGTTTGCCATAACGGGACACAAGGTAAGCCCGGGGATCTTCGAGCTAGCCGAGTTCATGGGTAAAGAGGAGATCAAGCGCAGGTTGTCCCACTACGGATTTCTGTAATATCCGGGTATACGAACGTAAAAAGAGAGAGGAAGCCGATGATAAAATCGGCTTCCTCTCTCTTTTAGATCTAGATCGATTTCAACCGATCAAGGACGGATTTACCCCTCGGGGGTGTACTCATCCTCTTCGATCGCTCCCTTGGGGCATTTGGAGGCACATGCCCCACATCCCACGCACTTCTCCGGGTCTATGACGTGCTTCTCCTTTACCTTGCCCTCTATGGCACCTACGGGACAGGCCTTCGCACATATAGTACAGCCGATGCAGTCTTCTTCCCTGACACGGTAGACCTTCTTAGATTGGGGCTCAGGAGCTTCGACCTCATCGGGAACCTCGCCCTTTCTGTAGGTCCACTCGCTCTGGAAGGGCTTACGATCGGCCTTACCGGTATCCAAGGTCACGTTGGACTTTCTCTCATAGGTGGATATGGCGAAATCGCAGGTCATAGTCAGAGCGTCGACCGGACAGATATCGTTGCACTGGGCGCAAAAGCAGCATCTGTCGTTATGAACGATTATCTTCTTCGGATCCTCCGGAGACCTCTCTATGGCGTTCGCCGGACAGACCTTCATGCACATTCCGCAGCCTATGCACTTCTCCCTGTCGTAACCGACCTTGCCTCTGAAACGTCCCCAGGTCTCGACCGGTTCGTTCAGATCGATCTCCCCCTTGGAGGCTGCCTCCAAGGCACCGGTCAGATCGTCGGGCATATGAGAGACCGGATAGGGGTTGGTGAAGGCCTTCTTGAAAAGATGTCGCAGTATCTGTACCGACATGGCATTCAGCATGATCTCACCCCCCTAATGCAGTAAAACGTCCACGGAAATGAGGATCATCCCGGCCAGCGAGAGAGCCCCAACCTGAGCCCAGTAAAAATTGGATGCCTGCCATATCTTCAGACGTCCGAAAGCGGTCCTAAGGAAGGTAACGCCGAAAACCTCTACGAGAAAGACCTTTACCCAGAACCAGGGAAAATCGATTATGGCCATCGGCACTCCGGAAAGGCCTATAGACTTACCCAAGGAGAAGGGAAAGAACAGGCTTACGACCAATGCAGATATGGCGGCTCCTCTTAGGTTGAAACCTATATGAAGCAGAGCCAGGTTTACCCCGGAATACTCCACCGTGACACCTTCCAGTATCTCCGTCTTGGCCTCCGGTATATCCATGAGACCTTTACCGGTCTCTCCCGGTATAACCGTGAGAATAGCTACGAACAGACATAGCAACCCGAGAAAACCTGCCTTGCCCACCACGGACCAGACAGATGTCGCTACATAGGTCTCCAGGGAGAAGGGATGTCCCGGCATCCCCAGCTTATAGGCGAACCAAGCCAGGGTAGAAACGACTATCGCCAGTGGGACCTCGTAGCTCATCATGAGAATCATCTCTCTCTGAGCTCCTACGTTAGCTATTGGAGAACCGCTGGCGAAACCTCCTACCGCCACGGCTACCCCAGAAAGACTGAGCAGGTAGAGGATCAGTATGAGATCGCCGCTGCCGTTGAGCACCGGGGGAAGAGAGCCCATCGGGATGTACATGAAGACCATCATGCTGGCTATCATCGCCACCCAGGGACCGCCGTGGAAGAAAACCGGGGTCGCCCAACGTGGAACGACATTCTCCTTGCCCAAAAGCTTGAGTATGTCGTATACGGGCTGAAGCAGAGGTGGGCCTATACGACGCTGCATGACTGCGTGAAGCTTTCTGTCCACTCCCTCGAAAAGCACCGCGAAAACGGTTATGAGAAGCATCAGGGCGATCCCCGCAATCACCCGCATAACAAGACCGAGTATCATGCTCCCATCAGCCTCCTCGTCTTATCAGTCTTCTCTCGGCAGAGCTTCAGCAGGTCGGCCTTGGTCACTACGGACTTCGTGCCTGAGCTCGTGTCGGAAAGGACCATCCTCTCCATACAGGAGATACAGGGATCGATGCTGTTGATTATCAACGGAGCATCGGCCAGCTCGTTATCCTTGAACATCAGAGGCCAGGACACGGCGTTGCTGTAGGTAGGGGCCCTCACCTTCCACCACTGAACGTTTTCCTGCTGGGCTTTCAAACCGACCGCGTGGGTATCGTCACCTCTGGGGGCCTCGATACAACCGTATCCGACGCCTTCCGCCTTTTTGAGAACGGTGAGAAGCTTGTTGACCTTGGGCTCAAAGGTTATAGGTCCCTCGGGAAGACCTTCCATTATTTTCTCGAGGATATCCAGCGACTGAAGGACCTCGTAAACCCTAACGAGGAAGCGATCGTAGACGTCACCATGCACCTCACCGGTGTAATCCTGAGGCACGACCGGCTCGACGTGGATATCGCAGTAAGCATCGTATGGCGCGGACCAACGGACGTCGGCCCGGACTCCGCTACCTCGGGAGGTAGGCCCCAAAGCGCAGTATTTTATCGCCTGCTCGGTGGTAAGAACCCCGACATCTCTGAGACGGGCCTTTACCACCGGATCGTTTATCGCCGCCTCATAGAAGGAGGCGAACTCGTTTCTGTAGTAATGGATCATATCCATTACCGTTCTCTCCACCGCCGGAGTAACATCCCAACGGACTCCGCCCACGGTGGTGACGGCATAGTTTACCCTGTTCCCCGAAAGGGCCTCGAGAACGTCCATGACCTTCTCTCTCAACATCATCCCTAGATGGAAGGCGCTGTCGAAACCGATGGTGTAACAGGCCACCCCGGACCAGAGGATGTGAGAGTGAATTCTCTCCAGCTCGAGAACCATGGACCTTATGTACTGGGCTCTGATAGGAACCTCTATCTGGGCGGCATCCTCCACGGCCTTAACAAAAGCTATAGCGTGGCTGAAGGAACAGATACCGCAGACCCTCTCGGCCAGGTATATCACCTGTATCGGGTTTCTCTCCCTTGCCATGAACTCCACCCCTCGGTGGATGGCTCCTGGACGAATTACCGCGTCTTTTATGTGCTCTCCCTCGATATCCAGCCACGCGGTGATGGGTTCCTTCAACCCTACGTGAACCGGACCGATGGGAAGTTTGTAGGTTTTAGTCTCGCTCATAGTAGCCCTCCTAGGAGAGATCCTCTACCAGGCCTTCGCCCGGAGCCGTCTCGTCCCTGCGCCATGGGAATACTTCCCTGTTCCAATCATCGGGCAAGAAGACGAGGGCCTTGTTGGGAAGACCGATGTGGTCCACACCGAACATCTCCTGAATCTCCCTCTCGCTGTACTCGACCCCCGGAATACGGCTGAAAAGCGAATCCACGGTGAGATCGTCTTTCGGCACATGGACGCACACGGTGACGTGAAGGCTGACGCCTCTCTCTACGGCTCTGTAAAGGTCGAAGTGATAGTAAAGGGAGATATGATCGCCATCGTCGTCTCCGGAGACCACGTGAAAGTTCGGAAAATCGAATTTTCCTAGCTCGTCGACGAAATCCAGAAGGCGAGTCTTGCCGATGGTCATCCATAGATGGTTACTGGTGACCTCACCGGAGCTTCCCTCGGAAAAATCCCTCAGATCCACGTAGGACAGGTCGTCTCCGAAAACACCTTGAAGATGCTCCGCCAGCTCCTGTGGAGTTTTTACAACCTTTTCTCTGTCTATGAAGCAGTCCATAGGATCAAGCACCAGCCTTTCTGAGCTCCGCCCTCTTGGCCTCCAGCTTCAAGACCGCCTTGGCAGCTCCCTCTATAATGGCCTCCGGTCTGGGAGGACAACCGTGGACGTAAACATCCACCGGTATGATCCTGTCCACCGGCCCTACCAGGTTGTAGGACTTGAAGTAGACGTCTCCGGAACAGGCACAGTTTCCGACAGCTATGACTACCTTCGGATCGGGTATCTGAGCGTATATGCGCTCCAGCTTCTCCTTCATGAAACGGGTCACAGGACCGGTAACCAAAAGGACGTCGGCGTGACGAGGCGTCCCGGTAAGCTTCATGCCGAAACGCTCTATATCGTACCTGGGCGATACCGTGGAGACTATCTCTATATCGCACCCGTTACAGGATCCCGTGTTGGTAGAGAAAACCCACAGGGACTTCGGCAAAACCTGCAGCATAGTATCCAGCTTCATTTAAGTCCCTCCTATAGGATGATCAGGACCATCAACAGGGCCGTGGTGACGAGAAACCAACCGACGTAGGTCACCGTCTGACCTGAATGGAAGGCCACCAGCTTGTCGTAATAGGGTTTCAGAGCCTTCCGGAACCCCCAGTAGGAAGAGCTGGCCGGAACCGTTATCTCCTCCGAATCGGGAAGTTCGTTTCCGGAAAAATAGATCTGGTCCTGCTCGGTTCCCTTCTTGTAGTCCTGACGTCCTTGAGAACGAAGCCAGGTGGTCATGGCTCCTGCCAGTATGAAGAACAGTAGCCAGCTACCGAAATCCCAATAGCCAAAACCGGTGAAAAGACTTCCGAACATCAGATTCCACCTCCCAAGACGGCGCCGATATAGGCTCCTTTATCCACCAACGCAGTAGCGGCGGGCTCCACCAGATGGGAGACTACCCAGGTCGGGAAAAGAGACAGTCCCAGTATTACGACGGTTAAAACGGCCATGCCCAGCACCATCGACGCGGGTACCTCTTTGACCTTCGAGAACTCCTTCTTCTCCGGCCCGAGGAACGCCGTCTGGAACACCTTTACGAAACTGGCCAGGGTGAGAATAGAGGTTACCAAAGCCACCACGGACAGAGCGGGATGAACCGCAAAGGACGATTCGTAGATCAACAGCTTCGAGACGAAACCGTTGAAAGGAGGTATTCCGGAGATCGCTGCAGCAGCGATCACGAACATGAAGGTCGTAAAGGGCATTCTCTTGGCCAGACCACCCATCTTGTCCAGATCCCTGGTTCCCGTCACGTAGTAGAGAGCACCGGCAACCAGAAAGAGCAAGCCCTTGTAGGTCACGTAGTTGACCATGTGGAAGATGCCGCCCTTCATCGAGGTCATGCCGAAATCGGCCATCTGTCGGGGATCGCCCATAGCGAGAAGCCCCACTCCGAAAGCCATGAGCATATATCCCACCTGGGAGACCGAATGGAACCCCATCAGTCTCTTGACCTCGTGCTGGACCACCGCCATGGAGACGCCGAAGAACATGGAGATCATTCCCAATGTTATAAGGGCCCAGGGCACAACGTCCCCTACTATGGCGGATCCGAAGACGGAAAAGACTATCCTGCAAAGCCCCACCAGGGAGGCCTGGCTCACCACGACGAGAAGAACCGTGACCGACGCAGGAGCCTCTGCGTAGGCGTCGGGCATCCACATATGCATGGGGAAAGCCCCGCACTTCATGGCCAAGGCCGTTATCATGAACACGAGAGCCACCTTCTCCGCCAAGCCGAACTGGATAACCTTGCCGACCGCCGCCATGTTCAGCAGGTTATACCTGCCATAAAGGAAACCGATGGCCAGCAACACCATCATGGCAGCGACCTGAGAGACCAGCATATACTTGAAGGACGCTTCTATCGATTCCGGTCTGTCCCTCCAATAGGCGATCAGTCCGAACGAGGAGACCGAGGCTATCTCGAGAAACACGAAAAAGTTGAACAGGTCTCCGGTGAGTATCAGCCCGAGCATACCAGCGGTAAGCAGGAAATACAGGGCGGAATACCAGACCTTTCCGGAAAACCTATCGAGAAAACGAAGGCCGAACAGCACCCCCGCCAGGGAGGCGAAACAACCTATGACGGCGATGAAAGAGTTGAACGAGTCAACCTCCAGAATTATCCTAACAGGATAAGCCATCCCGGAGGGCAAGGTAAGGTTCCAGGCCTTGCCGCCCATGACGTAGACCGCCGTGCCCTCGGTCGCCACGTATTGAAGCAGACAGAAAGAGAGGACGAGAAGAACCGAGGAGATCAGAACCGACCAGATCGCCCTGGCCCTACGGCCGCCTAAAGCTACTATCGGGGTCGAGAAAGCCCCGAAAAGGGGAACCGCCAGCATGAGAGCGGGCAGATGTACAGACCAACTCATCCTCTCAACCTCCTGATCTCTCTGACATCCAGGGTACCGTAATGACGATAGAGCATTACTATCAGAGACAGCATCAAAGCCGACGTCGCCAAAGCTATAACTATGGCGGTCAGGGTCAGAGCCTGCGGAGTGGGCAAAACGTAGACATCGACGGGACCGGGCAAGAACTTGACCGGTATGTCTCCCTTAAGCCTGTATCCCAACACCACCAGGAACATATTGGCGGCAGACTCCATCACGCCTACCCCTATGGCGATCTTGAAAAGGTTGTTCTCCGCGATGATAGCGATAAGCCCCATCAGGAAAAGCAGACCTACCACGACAAAAGGCAGGTTAGCCATCATGACCAGTCTCCTTTCGAGAATCGGCAAAATCGTGCAGGACGATACCGCGGAACATGGACAGAATGATCACGGTAAGTCCACCGGCGACCTCGATACCGACGGCGATATCCATCACACCGATCGTACCGGAGAAGGGGATCAGCCCGTGGGCCATCGTCTTCGCCACATCGTGCGGAACCGCCAGGAAGTTGTAGAAGAAAGCTCCCTCGGGAATGCCTCTAAGCCCGAAACCGATGAACATCATCAACCCGACGAAGAGCATTATCCAGTAAATGGAGGTCTTAACCCACTCCAAGACCCTGTCCCCTCCGTGAGCGACCAGGAGAAGGGCCATGAAGGAACCTACGATAGCTCCTCCCTGGAAACCTCCGCCGGGGGTCACGTCACCGTGGATGATGACATAGACACCGAAAATTATAAGGAACCAGGCGAAGAGGTCACAGACCGTACGGGCGACTAGAGAAAGAGGTTTACGCATTTACTTCCTCCCCTTTCTAAAAAGCATCACCACGGAACAAAGAGCCGTAAAAAGCACCGCCGATTCTCCGAGGGTGTCGAAACCACGATAGTCGAACACGATGGAGGTCACGACGTTCTCGGAAGATCTCTCCTCCATGGCATGATCCAGAAAATACTCGTCCATAGCCACGTCCCCGGGAACACCGAAAGGATGAACCGCATCCAGGCCGGAGAGAAGAACCCCGCCCAGGACCAGGGTGGCGGCAATAAATAGGGCCTTCAACTTCATCTACGTCCCCTCCTGTCCTTACGGAGACGACCGACTCCGAACAGGGCGATCACGAAAATCGCCGTATCCAGTGCGGCACCTATGCTGGCCTCGGCAATGGCCACATCGGGAGCCTGGAGAATGTAGAACTCCAAGGCCATTAGAAGGCTGAAAGCCCCCAGACTTACGACCGAATATAGAAGATCTCTGAACCACACGGCGTAAAAACCGGTCACCAGGAGCAAGATAAGATTGAAGACGTGAAATGAAGTCATCGTCTAAATCCCTCCTTGAGAAGCCTCTCGTCCCTCTCGGCCAAACTGTCTATCACCGCGTTTTTCGGGAAAGCCTTGCTTCTGTGAGCAGCCCTCGCCAAAACGTGAGCTCCCGTAGCGTTGCTTATAAGCAACGCTGCAACAACTATCACGGTGTGCAAAGCCAGGACGGAAAAACGGACCTCTCCCGTCTGGAATCGGCGGATAATGGCGTAGAGTATCACGCCGAGGGAGAGAGATATGGTCCCGAACGTCGTGCACTTGGTGGAACCGTGCATCCTCGTGTAGACATCGGGAAAACGGAAGAGAGATACGGTTCCCAGGGTGTTGACCAACATCCCCAGCAGAAGGAACAGCACGGAAAATACGTAGATCATGCTATTTTCTCCCCTCCTCTATATAACGGGCTATAAACATAGTGCTCACGAAGGACAAAGCCGCATAGACTATCGCTACGTCCACCATGACTACAGATTCGAAATGAGCCGCCAGAAGAATCATGATACCTATGACCAGGGTATTCATGGCGTCCAGGGCCACCGCTCTATCTGCCCCGGTAGGCCCCATTATCAACCTTCCGGCCATGATAAGGACCAGAAGGGTCAGGAACCCCGCAGCCAACGCGAAAAAACCGATCATGGTCACTGAGCCACCTTTCTCGCCCATTCTCCGAAGGAGCCGTATACCGCCTCACCGGAGGGATGAGGGTCGGTCACATTGATCCAATGAACGTAGAAAACCCCGCTGTCGTCCTCGACATCCACCGTTAGGGTTCCGGGAGTAAGGGTTATGGCGTTGGCCAGAAGAGTCTTGGCCATCTCGCCGTGAAGCCCGGTATCGACCTCGACTATGCCGGGGTTGATCTTTCCCGTCACGATACGGATAGCTACGTCGATGTTCGCCTTGATGAGAGCCCAAAGAAACGGGCCGAAAAGAAAGTAGAGAAAACCTGCCCACCTAACCGGATTGAGACCAGCCAGACCAAAATGCCTGGCGTTGCTTCGGCTTCGGACCGATACGGCTACCACCGCAGCGAGTACCAGACCGATTCCTATCTCAACCGGAGGGATACCTTCCCCAGACCAGACCAGCAAAAGGTACATGAGGAAGGAGAGGACGAACACAAACACATACAACACCCCCTCAAAAGACTTGTCTTGCATTCTGTCGACCTTCCGTATTTTTTATACAGCCCGGACGACAAATTGTAAAAAATGTTATGTACTTCACAAAACTTTCTGCCCCCTTGAGACCGCTCTACCACTCCCTTCGATCCATAAAAGCTACCGCCATCTATTCATACAGTTCAGGCAGAGCCACGAATCGCCACCTTCGTCCGAGACGATGGGGCCGTCGTAGACGGCTCTTTTCTCCTCCACCGCCCGGGCCAGATCAAAGGTCAAATAACCTCTGTATATAGGTAACACTCTGCTTCCTCCGCAGGAAGGACACCTGATACCATCCATGCAATCACACCTCCGACAAAAAAACCTGTAGACATTATACATGGAACAGTAACATCCTCCCAGTGGATACGGCAAAAAAAATCCCGGTCCGAGGACCGGGAAAGGGGACGAAATATTGTATCTTTACCTCTCAAAACCCAAATTCAGAGCTTTCAGATTGTCGTCCCTGAACCTCTCGGGAGACAGATCTGCCACAGCCGACTCCATATCCTCCATGGAGAGACCGGAGGAATCGGACGCCACCAAAGCCCCCAATATCATCACGTTGAGGAAGAGAAACCGGCCTCTCATCCTCTCTCTGAGGATTCCATATCCGTCGACCGGCAGAACCTTTATGTCCTTATCCCGAAGATATTCTCCCATTGCCCCGGCCTCGAACCTGGCTGGGTCGTCGCAGTTCACGATAAGAGTTCCACCCGGCCGGAGAAACGACACGTTTCTTATTGCCTCGTCTGTATCGAAAGCCAGGACGACGTCGGCGTCTCCGACTTGCACCAAAGGCCCGAAATGGTCCCCCGACTTGAAATGGCTTATGACCGAGCCTCCCCTTTGGGACATGCCGTGGACCTCGCTGCCTACGACTTTCTCGCCCCGCCTCAGGGCGATCTCTCCAAGCACCTTGCTGGAAAACAGAATGCCCTGTCCTCCGACTCCCACGATGACTATCCGCATTATCTGTCCCCTCCTTCCGGAACTATCGCGCCCTTGGGACACACAGCTACGCATACGCCGCAGTTGACGCAATAGCGATCGTCCACCATCGCCTTTCCGGTTGCCTGGTCCCAGACCAGGCCGGGACAGTTGAAATCCCTTATACAAAGACCACATCCTATGCATGCAGACGGATCCACCTTCACAGGACGATACTCAGGCTTGACCTTGAGCATGGTTATACAGGGGTGACGGAACACTATAACCGCTGGCTCACGGTTGGAGGAAGCGTGTTCCCAGGCCTTTTCGATAGTCTTTTTGTTCTTTTCTATATCGTAGGGATCCAGGACGGAAAGCCATTTCACGCCACATCCCTTGACCGCTTCCTCTATGGATACAGATACCCCTTCCTCGCCGGAACGCATTTTATCTCCCGTTCCAGGATGATCCTGTCCTCCGGTCATGGCCGTTATGCGGTTGTCCAATATGACCAGAACGAAGGCGTGACGATTGTAAACTGCCGTGGCCAGACCGGTCATTCCACTGTGAAAGAACGTGGAGTCGCCGAGGGTGGCGAATATGGGACGATCCGTCCCCTTGCCGTCGGCCTTAAAGGCCAGATATATGCCCGATGCGGCAGTGACCGATCCTCCCATACAGATGTTGGTATCCACCGCATTCTGGGCTATGGCTAGGCCGTAGCATCCTATATCGCTTGCTACAACCGCATCGGGGAAGACCTTCCTTATCGAAAAATAAGCCGGACGGTGAGAGCATCCGGGACAGAGTCTGGGACGCCTCTTCTCCGGAGAAAGCTCCTCCTCTATTTTATTAAAAACCTCGCGGTCCGAAAGATCCTCCTCGACCCCGAGGGCCCTGAGAAGAAGCGACTCTACGACCTCCGGAACCAACTCTCCGGTCTTAGGAACCCAACCGTTCCATCTTCCCATGACGGCGGTCCTGTTCGGGATCTGTCCCTCGACAACCGGTTGAGTCTCCTCCAGGATCAAAACTCGGTCGTGTCTGTCGACGAAGTCCTCCACCAGGTTCACCGGCAGAGGCACAGGAGTGCCTATCTTCAGTATGGAGACGTCTTTCCGTCCCAGCCGATTGAGTATATCCCTGACAACCGAGTAGGATATGCCGCAGGCTATGACCCCCAACTTGGCGGGCTCTTCAGAGGGAACCTCGAAGTTATAGCGGTCCATAGCTCCGAATTCCCCGCGAATCGCCTCGAAACGATCGGAATGATCGTCGAGAAAACCGTGTATGACCGCCGGCATGACTATCCTCTTGCCGGCGGGTTTACGATCGAAAACGGCGTCCTTCTGGGAAACCACGTCGTCCATAATCTCCACGTCCTGCCGACAGTGGTCCACCCTTACGGTGGGTCTGAGCATGGCCATGACCCCGTATCTATCGGCCAGATCGAATGCGTCCGCAACCATGGCCTTCGCCTCCCTCGCGTCGGAAGGGTCAAAACAGGGTATTTTAGCCGCTGCGGCATAGGCCCTGCTGTCCTGATCGTCCTGAGATGCGTGACATCCCGGATCATCGGACACCACGACCAACAGACCTCCGTCCAGCTTCTGATGGGCCACGCTCATGAAGGGATCTGCTGCCACGTTCAATCCGACCTGCTTCATCACGGCACAGCTTCTCTTTCCGGCATAACAGGCCCCTATGGCCATCTCCAGGGCAACCTTCTCGTTGGCCCCCCACTCCACCTGGGTATTGGTTCCCATCTCGTCGGAGTATGCCGCTATGGCAGGCAATATCTCCGACGAAGGAGTTCCGGGATAGGCCGTGGCGACGGCGCACCCCGACTCCACAACCCCTCTGGCTATCGCCTCGTTTCCGAGCAATATTCTTCTCTCTGACATGAAGTTATTTCCCCCTTCGGCAATTCATGGGTCAATCTTCTTTCCTGACCTCTCTTATGTAGGAATAAATCGTGTATTTCGTCTTACCGGTCTCCTGAGCCAGGGTCTCGACCGCCCCCTTCAAAAGAAAAAAGCCTCCCTCGTCCAGGTCCTTAACCGCCTCGAGACACTCCTGTTTAGAGCATAGGTGCAGCGGTTTTCCAACCCTTCCTCTGAGCACCCTCAGGTTACGCTCCAGAAGATCCTCGAACTTACCCTGAGGACCATCCACGTCGAACTCGGAATAAGCCGCCGAGGGATCCACCGCCACCAAAAAATCGACCATTCCCTTGACCATCTCCGCCTTGGTCATGTCGTAGTTGACGCACATATATCCCACGATCTCTCCAGTATCGTCCTTAAGATAAAAGGTGTTCGAACGTATCCGCTTGCCGTCCTTCGATCGGGTGAGATAGTTGACCACGTAGTCCCGATCCTGTTCCTCGGCGGACTTCAGGACATAGAGGGCGAAATCCCTCAGAGGCGAACCTACGGACCTGCCCGTGACGTGGCCGTTCTCTATGGCCACGACCGAGTGATCCGGATCGGAGACATCGTGCAGTACCACCTCGTAATCGGGGCCCAAAGCCAAGGCGAGCCCCTTTACCATGGGCAACATGGATCTCAATATCGGATGCAGCTTTTCCACAGAGACTCCCCCTCACACTTTTGACGCCACATCAAAAACGTGGCACGTCATCTTTATACAAAAAAATTGATATTCCGTCAATCCTTTGATATGCTTTATCGGAATTGGAGCACACAAAAGAGATCACAGGGGGTAAGAGGATGACAGGGGATATGAGGAAAGCCCTTAAATACAGATGGGCCGTATGGGGAGCCATGGTACTGGCCTATATGGTGGTGTTCTTTCACCGTCTCGCCGCTGGAGTTGTCAGAGCGAACGTCACGGAAACCTTCGATCTCTCTTCCACAGCCTTCGGAAACATGGCATCGGCCTATTTTTACGCATACATGCTCATGCAGATCCCGGTGGGACTCATGGCCGATTCCCTGGGAGCCAGGGTAACCGTGTCGGTCGGAATGATGCTGGCGGGAACCGGATCGGTACTCTTCGGCACAGCGTCCAGCTACGGCCTGCTGCTGATAGGAAGATTTTTGGTCGGAGTAGGAGTGTCCACCGTATTCGTCTCGATCCTGAAGATCCAATCCCAGTGGTTCAGGGAAAGGGAGTTCGGAACGATGTCAGGACTGACCTCTCTGGTCGGTAACCTGGGAGGGGTGCTGGCCCAGGCCCCATTGGCTATACTGGTCGGTCTGGTCAGCTGGAGAGCCTCTTTCGTGACCATAGGCGTGGCCACCTTCGGCATAGCCGCTCTCTGCTGGATCGTGATACGAAATACCCCACAGGAGAAGGGCTTCCCCGCCATAGACGAGTCGAACGACATCGGAGAAGACGTCGTGCCAATTCCTCTTATGAGCACACTTAAGGAATCCGCTTCGGACTGGCGCATATGGCCGGTGTTCGTGTTCTTCGGATGCTACAGCGGAGTTTATCTGGCTCTTTCCGGAACCTGGGGAACCCCTTATTTACAGGATGTATACGGGATGACGGTTCAGCAGGCATCCTCCATGGTTTCCTTTGCCGTTTACGGTACGATCGTCGGAGGAATAACCGCCGGTTCCATTTCGGACAGGATAGGAAAGAGAAAGCTGCCACTGGTCTTGATGAACGTCTTGGCGACCGCGACCTGGTTGGCAATAGTGGTACTGTGGCAGGGCAAACCGCCGGTATGGGCAATAAGGCCCCTTTTCTTCATGGTGGGATTCTCCGCCACGTCCTACGTCATATCCTGGGCCATAGTCAAGGAGATAAACAGACCCCAATCGACCGGAGTAGCTATAGCCCTGGTCAACACCGGGGCTTTTCTGGGAAGTGCTGTCATAACCACAGTGATGGGAATGATGCTGGAAAACATGTCGCATCTCACCTCTCAAGAAAAATTCACCGCCGCTCTTGGCGTATGTCTAGGAGCGACCATCCTGGGCCTGATATGCTCGCTGGTCTTCCCTGAGACCAACTGCAAAAACGTATCTAAAAGCCCGCAGGACGATATTGCTTTATAATTAAGTTTGACATAATAAAGAATGAGGCTATACTGATCCTCGGCAGCCGGCTGCACATCCTTATGGAGGTGCATAAAAATGAAGAATATATCTCTAAAGCCTATAGGGGAAATAGTAACTTCCGAGGATTATTTCGCAATTCACTTGAACCCAATGTTCAGAAACGGCCTGAACGGTCTGAACGGATTCAGTCATGTTATTCTGCTGTATTTTTTCCATATGGTCGAACCGGAGAAGAATGACGTTCCCATTGAGGATAGGCTTGTATGTACAAAGCCCTACAGGAAGGGCCCCGAACGAATGGGAGTCTTCGCAACCAGGACCCCTCTAAGGCCCAATCGCATAGGGCTGAGTTCTGCAAAAATCATCGATATCGACCAAAAGGAGGGAATCCTGACAGTAGACTATATCGACGCATTCTCCGGAAGCCCCTTACTGGATATAAAGCCCTACTCCCCCAGTCTAGACGCAATAGAAAATCCTAAAGTCCCCGAATGGTGCTCTCATTGGCCTAGCACCAGAGAAGAATCAGCGTTCTTTAACTGGGACGAGGAAATGTAGCTCCTTAGAAGCGAAGAATACAAAGAGAGACGGCAGATCGTGTTTTGCCACGATCTGCCGTCTTTTTATCTCTCTATGAAGGGACCTTTTTCTTTACCCGTAATATGCACTATTTCCATCTCTAAAACCTCTACCTTGTCCAGGAGGGCTCTGGGACGGGGGATATCCACACCTTGGCGACAATAGTGTGCCGCCAACACGGACAGAGCGTGTCTTTTCCTATCCTCTTCGTCGTCGGGAATCACCGAGATCTCCCCGAATCCCACCACGCTCCGGTAGAGAAGGTCAAGCCCCGACCTCTTCTTGGGCGCAGGAACTGGAAGGACATCGACCTCGACGCAAAAAGAAGCCCTCGGATTTTTCTTTATTATATCGATCTTCTTGCCTTCCTTGGCGGAGTGAAAATACATATGACCCGGCTCGTATCCAAAGGTTATCGGCAGCACGTAGGGCCACTCTCCGTCGAAAAGAGCCAGATGACAGACCTGAGCACGATCCAAGATTGAATCTATACGATCTTGATCCGTAACCTCTCTATCCTTTCGTCTCATAGGACGATGCAGCATGGAACGATCCCTCCCCTATAGAATATCGAGTTTCCCTAAAAACAACTACATACCCAGAGAAGACGACAAGAGCCACCCCGAGTACATCATGGATGCGGCGAGAAGACCGGCTCCTTCGAACCTGTTTATCCTGCCCTTTCCTCTAAATCCGTAACATATTACGAAGAGAGAAAGGGTCAAGACCCCCATGACGGCCATGTCCCTGGATAAAATCTCCGGGGGCACGTCCATCGGGCAGATCGTCCCGGCAAGGCCAACCACAGCTAAGGTGTTGAAAAGGTTGGATCCCAAGACGTTCCCCAAAGCCATTTCGTGCTCACCTCTCCTGCATGCCATGATGGAAGAAGCCAGCTCGGGCAGAGAAGTTCCTAGAGCCACCACGGTAAGACCGATAATCAGATCGCTGACACCCATACGATGGGCGATGTCGACGGCCCCCCAGACCGTAAACTTGGAGGACATGACCAAAACGACCAAACCGACAAGCAAATCGAAGGAGTCTCTGCGGTTAGTTCTGTCCGAAGCATTAGGCAACGAATCGTTTTCTGATTTTACGCTATTTTCTCTGCCATCCACAATCCCCCAGGTCAGGATAACAGCAAAGAAGAGGAGAAGGACCGCTCCGTCCAGCCGGGAAAGCCTGCCGTCGTAAAGCTGAAAGGCTGCCAGCAACGTAACGACGGATAAGACCGGAAGCTCTTTCCGCAATACCCCTCCGCTTACTGCTATAGGCGAGATGACCGCTGTAACTCCCAAGATAACCGCTATGTTGGCTATATTGGAGCCGTAAGCGTTGCCTAGAGCGATACCGGGATTCCCCTGGAAAGCGGATAACACGGAGACGACCATCTCGGGAGCGGATGTCCCGAAACCCATTATCACCATGCCTATCAGCATGGGAGACATTCCGGACTTCTTAGCAGACGAGGCTGCCCCCTCTACAAAACGATCGGCGCTCCATACCAGGAGCGCCAGCCCGAAAACGACGACAGAAACCGATAGGACCATGATTTCACACAACACACCTTTCGATAGGACAGACAAATCTCAAAAACATCATCGTAAGGATACCACAAAAGCAAAAAAGTTTAGTCCTTTGCTATTCTTTTATTCAAAAGCCTGGCATATACCTTCTCCATCGACCTTCCGAACTCCTCCATGCCGTACTTCCGGGCAAACGCCTCGGCGTTTTCCGATATCCTCTTGCTGAGATCGGGATTCTCTATCAAAGTCCTAATTCTGTCGGACCAGGAAACCTTATCCAGAAGGGTTTTATAACCGTTGATTCCATCCCTGATAAAATCGTCCACGCCGCTTGACCTGACCGCCACCACCGGCAATCCCATGGTCAAAGCCTCCAGCACCACCATACCCTGGGTCTCCGAACAGGAAGCAAAGACAAATAGATCGCCCAAACCATAGTAAACCGGAATATTCTCAGGAGACACAGCTCCTACCAGAACCACCGTATCGTCCAATCGAAGGTCGGATATAGCGGCTTCTACCTCTTCTCTATCAGGGCCATCCCCCACTATGAGAAATTTGAAAGATACATCGCACTTATCCCGAAGCGACGCTATAGCCTCCAGCATAAAAAGGATGTTCTTCTCCTTGCTCAACCTGGAGACCGTTATCAATATTTTTTTCTCTCCCAATCCCAGTTTGTCCCTAAGATCTTCCACCTGATCTCGACACACCCTGGAAAAAAGCTCCCTGTCTATACCGGTAGGAAGCACGAAAAGAGGTCGCCGAACTCCTATCATACGAAGATAATACTCCGCAGATTCGGTAGGTACCACCACTCCATCGCATTTATTGCAGAAATGCCGCACCATGGCGTGAGAGAGAAAATTACGAAACAACGCCCCCGGAATGGGAACAGCGTGATCGAAACGATCCAGTCTGGTGTGATAGGTATAGACCACCGGAACACCCATCCGTCCGGCCAGAAACAACCCGACGGAGCCAAGCCAATAGGGATGATGAACGTGGATTATATCGGGTTTGAAATCCGAGACTGAGCGGTATATACGAGGAAAAAAGATGTTGGAGACCGCCACCCCGAAAACCCTGAATCCTCTGAGGATAGGGGGAACGCCCAGAACCCCTTCTTCGTCCTTTCCGCCTCCGGGAGCTACGACGATCACCCGATGTCCCAGAGAGATCAAAACCCGTCTCAGCCTGTCCACCGACACGGGAACTCCGCCGATGAAAGGGAAAAATGTATTGGTGAACATGGCGACCCCTATAGATCTATTCAACGTCGGATCGGAGGGACTATCGAAATCAGGATAGTAATTTTTCTCGACGAATACCACCGAATAAAGCCATATCGCCACGGCTGCACACATACATACCATCAAAAGAAAGTTGACGTATCCGACGTAGAAAAGTGAATGAACGAAAAACCAAATGCTCTCCAAGGTCCGAAAGAGCGGATGTTGTCCGATATTCAGCCTTATCGGCTCTATCAAGACATCGTCCTCATCCACCCTCACCTGCACATAATGGTAGAAGCTGAGATCATCGTTCAAGACCAACCCACCCGAGCCTCCGGTTATTACGTACTTGACCCCATCGCAGAAGGTCTCGTCGAAAAAGGGCAGATTGGCTGAAAAAACGACATCGACACCGAAACGGGAGAACATGGAGACCAGTTTTCGCCCCACGTCCTGATCCAAAAAGGATTTGCTCGAAACCCCGACAAGCCCTACTGTATTTACCGGTATGGGAGGTCGTCCCACGAAAACGAAAACATGCTCTTCCGAGGATCCGGCCATCAGATCCTCAAACCATCTAAACTGCCAATCCCACGAGGTCTTCCCGGTCCCATCCAGAAAAACGAACCTGCTGTCTCCTGCCACGAAGGTGAACAGGTACGGACCGTAGTGTTCGTAAAACCGACCACCTCCGAAAGCACTCTCCTCGTCCTCCCCGAAAGTGAGCATATAGGGTATGTCCAGCTTCTCCATGGTGCTGTGAAGAGCCCTGTACTTGTCCTCTCCTCCACCGCTGACCGCGTTTCCGGCGGAGACCACGAAATCCGTTTCGCTCGAGTTAAGGAGAGGAACGATCTTTTTCTCGAAAATTCCGATCGAATTCTTCACGTTCCCAACGACGGTAAAGGAAAAACGGGACCTCCCCTTTAAACGCCTCTCTATTCTTTCCATCTGAACGGCGTGAACCGCTCCGTAATCCTCCTCCACAAAATTGAGATACAGCTTATACCCCACCAAAAAAATAATTATCACGACGTTGATATAGAAGAGGATCTTGAGCTCTCTGGATCTACGCATCGCAACGTCTCCGACCGAAAAAATCGGTCAACGTGAAAATGAAGCCTATTCCCATTCCCAAATATATGGTCAGAAAACGCCAGATAACTATCACCGAGACCAACTCGGACGAGGGGATCGACGACAGGAAAAAAAGGCCGAATAGCCCCTCGGCAAAACCAGCACCACCAGGGGTAGGCGAAAAGTACATTATAAAAGTCGTCAAGATCAAGAGACCTACTGAAAATAGATAAGGCACGGGATAACCGGTCCCCCGAAGAAGAAAAAAGGGAAAGGAGAAGAGGGCCATTAGAAAAACGGCCGTACATAACACGGACAGAAGGATATCGGCACCTCCTCTGCTACAGCGTCTGATACCCCTGGAGAAACGCACGATCTCCTTTACCGCCTTGGATCTCCAGGAAACGGCCCTGGCTCTGTCGATCACCTTGGCTCGACAGAGCCAATTAAGCCCCCTATGCAGGACGAATATCATCCAGTTTCTCTTGAGCAGAGCCAGGCAGAACAGAGACAGATAGATGATCCCCAAAGATGCGAAAACTAAGGACAGAATCCACCCTCCGGAGGAAGTCGAAAAGGGGTGCAAAAAGAGGAGCAGAAAAGGAGATACCCCGAATATACAGGCAGTGGCGAGGAAGGTTCTCAAGGTCGTAGCCGCCGTCGCAGTGCCTAGGGGTACACCGAATCTCCGAAGATACCATATCTGGGCAAAACCTCCACCGGTAGCCATCGGGGTTATATTCGAGAAAAAGATGTTTACAAAAACGAGCTTGACCAACCCCCAAAAGGGGATTTTATGTCCCATCGATCGAAGCACATAGTAAAGTCTTAAGCCGTCGCAACAAAAATAGACGACCAAAAGCCCTAGCAGATAAAGCACAGTGTGAAGGGACAGAAAACCGTAATCCACGTGAAAATAGCCATCCAGACTTTGGGAAAGGAATACCGGGACTAGAACGCTCAAAGAGACGAAAAGCAAAGCGAATAAAACAAGACGAATCCGCCCTATTCGTTCTATCACATTGGTGGGAAAATCCTTACGATCCGAGGCCACCATACCATCGCTCCCTTCACTTTCGGACACATCATACCAGATCCACAGGACTCCACACAGAGGGAACACTTGACCTCATAAGGCCGAAGAGATAAACTATAAAATAGTTACTTTTGATCCACAAAATAAACTACAGGAGGGTCTTGTTATGGACACACAGAAGAGAAAACGCTCTTCATTCCCACACGTATTCGTCATACTCCTATCCATAATGGTAGTAGCCATGGTGACAACCTGGTTCGTCCCAGCCGGAGAGTTCAGCAGGCAGTTGGACCCGAAAAGCAATAGGACCGTAATAGTACCGGACAGTTTTCACTCGGTTGAACAGGCACCGGTCGATCCATTCCAGATGTTCGTAGCCGTCCAGAAAGGCATGACCCAGGCGGGGTCGATAGTATTCTTCATCTTTATCGTATTTTCCTCCATTTACGTGGTGATGTCGACAGGAGCCATAGACGCCTTCATAGCCTGGATGGTCCGCAAGACACGGTCCAACCCAGCTTCGGCCAACATCACATTCGGAGTCCTCATGGCCGTGTTCATGATATGGGGATCCACCGGAACCCTGTCCTACGAGGAGATGATCGCCTTCGTCCCCATCTTCGCCAGCCTAGCCTTGGCTTTGGGATACGACCCCATAGTGGGATTGGCTGTATCGTTCGTCTCCGTCGGCATAGGATTCGCCTCAGCCACGGTAAACCCATTCACCATCGGGGTGGCACAGACCATATCGGAACTTCCCCTCTTCTCAGGGCTGGCCTACAGACTGTTGATACTGGCCGTTATGGGAAGCATAACCATAGCTTGGACCCTCAGATATGCCGCAAAGGTCAAGGCAGACCCATCCAAGAGTGTGGTAAGCGACCTTGACTTCGAAGACTTGGCGTTCGACGAAGAAAAGGTGAACCTTCAGTTCACGAAAACCCACAAAACCGTCCTAATGCTTTTTTTGATCACCATACTGATCGCAGGATTCGGACTCCTTAAGCTTCACTGGTATATCAACCAGCTGGCTGGGCTGTTCCTCATCATGGGTATTCTGGTAGGCATAGCGGACAGGAAGGCACCCAGCCGCATCGCCGAACTTTTCGTTGAAGGGATGAGCAAGGGAGTCCTCTCCGCGATGGTGGTGGGAGTGGCACGGGGTATCCTGGTCGTATTATCGGAAGGCAAAATCGTGGATTCCATAATAAACGGAATGGCAAATCTTCTGGGTCAGGGCTCGGCCTATCTGAGCTCCGTCGGGATGCTGCTATTCCAGACTCTGATGAACTTTCTCATTCCGTCCGGATCGGGACAGGCGGCCACTACCATGCCTATAATGGCGCCTCTGGCCGATCTGTTGGAGGTTAAAAGACAGGTGGCAGTGCTGGCCTTTCAGTTCGGAGACGGATTCTCCAACCTGCTTTGGCCAACAGGCTTCATCCTGATCGGTTGCATTCTCGCTAAGGTTCCTCTCAGCCGTTATCTGCGTTGGTTCCTTCCCCTCTTCGCCGTGCTCTTCGTAGTTCAGGTTCTATTCCTCTGGGGAGCTATCGCCATAGGTTACGGCCCGTTCTAAGCACATAGGATCGATACGATGACCGATGAATCGAAAAGGGATATTCTGCGTCTATTGGGGGAAATAGCACCGATATCGCAAAAATTGGCCCTGGACCTGTGGAAAAATCCCGAGCTGGGCCTTGAGGAGAGATACGCCGCCGACAGATACCAGGAAATTCTTACCCTTGAGGGATTTCAGATCCGAAGAGGGATCGGCGACCTGGACACAGCCATATCGGCTAGTTGGGGCTCCGGCTCCCCATGTATAGGATTTCTGGGAGAATACGACGCTCTGCCTGGCATAGCCGAAGACGGCGGCCCGGGGCACGGATGCGGACACAACCTCCTCGGAGCCGCCTCTCTAGGATCCGCTATGGCTCTAAAGAGACATATGGAAAGGCTAAATCTGTCCGGAACGGTGGTCTTCTACGGCTGCCCCGCCGAGGAAAACAACGGCGGGAAGGTCTATATGGCAAGAGACGGCTGCTTCTCCGAGCTGGACGCCGCCCTGACCTGGCATCCCTCTGACGTAAACGCCGTATGGGAGGCGGGAACCCTCGCCCTGAACGCCTGTAACTTCGTCTTCAAAGGGGTCACCTCTCATGCTGCCCAATCCCCGGAGGCGGGCAGAAGCGCCCTGGACGGAGCCATACTGATGGACGTAGGGGTCAACTACCTGAGGGAACACATGATCCAGGAGGCACGGATCCACAGCGTTATAACCTCTGGCGGCAAGACTCCCAACGTGGTCCCAGCCGAGGCAACTATATGCTACTACGTCAGAGCCCCCAGGCGAGACCAGGTGGAGCCTCTTTTCGAAAGGGTGGTCAACTGCGCCAAGGGAGCAGCTCTTATGACCGACACGACCTTCGAGATCGATATGATCGACGGACTTTACGACTACCTATCCAACCCGGTGTTAAACGAGGTCGCGTCAAAGATAATGTCGGAACTTGGAGGACCGAGCTTCGACGAGGTCGATCGAGAGAAGGCAGCTAAGCTGCAATCCAGCCTATCGGAGAAAACGGTAAAAGAGGCGTTCAAAAAATACGGAGCCACCTCAGACTTTCTGGGTCGGGAGCTAAGCGATGTCTATCTTCCAGGAGGAGGCCCCATGGCAAGGGGAAAGACCATGGCGGGATCGACCGACGTGGGAGACGTATCCCACATCGTACCCACCCTTCAGATAACGACCTGTGCCATGCCCATAGGGACCTCTCTACACTCCTGGCAAAGCAACGAATCCTTCGGTAGCACCGTCGGATTGAAGGGCATGAACTTCGCCTCCGAAGTACTTACTCTGACCGCTTTGGAGCTTTTAAGGGACACATCGCTGTTGAAAAAGGCAAAAGACGCCTTCGAAAGGGACACAGATGGAGAGCTTTACGAGAGCCCTTTGATTCCCGGAGCTAGACCGAAGATAAGATAAAGACGGACGCGTTATAAAAATGGCCGGAGCAATGCTTATATTCGCTCCGGCCGTTGATGTTTAATCATAATACAGTAGCCGTCGGGATCTGCGACGATCCCGACGGCTACGAAATGGCTAATGGTGGAGGCGCGGACCACAGAATACTCCCTAATTGCAAGAGGTTACATAGTTTGGAGACACCTTGGAGACAAAAACATGCCTAAACGGCTACTTTTCCAAAACACTAGACGACGTACCCCCGCCTATCGCTTTGTTTCCCTTTCCAGCCATTTTAGCAGAAGCTCCTGACCGAAGTCTAGAATCTGTCCGGCACTGTATCCGGCCATGGCCACGACGGCGGAAGTCAGCCAGGCATTGAGCCCGATCCCGCGGCAGAAACATTGAACGACCACCCCGGCGAATCCCGCCGTTATCATTCCGCCTATAAATTCGCCCCATGAGAACGGCTCGGATCTGTGGAGCCTCACATATCGAACGAAGGATCCCACCATAGCCATGAGTGCGGCGGGGAATATGATCCCCGCCAGTTTTCTGAGGGCTTCAACGTAGTCGTGCATGGTCCCTCCTTCACTTTATCTCGTCTATCAACCCGGCCACCCTTCGACGTACCCAACCCCACAGAAACTTTCGTTGGCTGGAGTCTCCCTCGACGATCTTCACATAAAACCTGGTCCGCATCGCAAGAACACTCATTGATAGAGCCTCGGGCGAATTGCCGTCCAGAGCCTTTTTCAAGGTTTTTAGGGTGTTAGGACCTATGACCCCGTCGACGCTAAGGTCCGCATCAGCCACGAGGTTCAGGGTCTTCTGCAGCAGCCGTCCAGCTCCCCCCACCCCGTGGTTAACGGCACAGTCGAAGAGTATCAGGTCCAGAGGTTCGGACAAGAGGTCCCCTTTTACGGGGTCCCAGTAATCGGCCCAATAAATGAGGGTAGCGTCAGCCATCGATAGAGATCGTATATCCCTATGGGAGACTATCTTTCTGTCGTATGCCGATCTCAAGGTCCTTTCCGTTATGCCGTAATTGGTCCGCCCTCCCCTGTCGTCCGGATCGTCCGCATATCCGCCCTCGAAACCCAACACCACGGAGAGGACTTCAGAGAACCTGTCCGTCACTTTGTCCCTCTCCCCTCCCATGGCAAAGGGCCCGCTATATCCAATATGTCCCTGCCATGGGTCGCCAGTTCCTCTATCCTGTCCAGTCCCCAGTCGTGACCGAGGCGCTCGTTGAGCTTGTCGACGGCATAGTCCACCAGTCCTCGGATTATGGGGCCATCGAAGGGCTCCAGAAACCAGGGAAGGACTATGAGACCGTCCAGGTATTCCACGACGGCGTCTCTCTTGTCCTTTGACTGAAGTCCCGAGATCTCGTCCTTCACCTGCGAGGTGGCCAACTCGGCGAACACGACTATACGACCGACGAAGTCGACCACATTCGATAGGTTCTCCCTTACCTTCTTGAGACTGTTCCACTCGGACAGTTCGTTCATCCGCTCTTTCAGATACTTAGCGTCGGCCACCAGAGTGCTCAGGGCTTCCTTGATCTTTTCGACGTTACTCTGCATATTCGTGCCTCCTTATCTCAATAAAAAAAGGGAGACCACCTATCGGTAATCTCCCTTCGCCTTCGTCCTGCTTTCGCTTTCGACTGCTCCCTACTCATTGGTCCATGTGATCGCCTCCAGCTCATCCGCCGTGGTGGCGGCATCGACGAGGCCCACAAGTTCGGCCTCTCGATCGAACGACGCTTGGACGTGATCCCTCACGGCGTCGGCAACGGCGATGATCTGAGCCGCCGACACGGTCACGAATCCCTGGACCGTCTTCCAGCGGCAGAAGTACTCTGCATCCGACGTGGCCTTGAGCGCCGCACCGGTGATCATCGCCTGACTCTCTCGATCGGTACGGATCGTCACTGTCGCATCACCCATGGAGACGTCCACGCCACCGGTCTCGGAGATGTAACGGGCCGTGGCGAGTTCCGACAGCTTTCGAGCCTTGCGCTCCTCGAACGTCGGGACATAAGGTTCCGGCGGTAAAAACGCCTCCGGATGTTCTGCTTGATATGTATCAAACTCTGCGGGTGTGTAATGATTCCCTGCGAATATAATTGATTCTATCATGATATTATCTCCTTATCTGAAACCCCTGGATAGACTGGCGGGGAGAGTGGACATGAGGACGGGGAGGGGAACAATCTGCCTACGAGTTATGCGGTTCTCCACTAATTCAAATTCAGTCCAGGCTCCCCCAATAGGGGACATTTGGACACTGATAGCCAACGTATCCCAG
>NZ_JAKGUE010000022.1 GCF_021568795.1 Dethiosulfovibrio faecalis | reverse complement strand
TTTTTTACCGTCCCGGCAGAGAAGAGATAAAAAATTCTTTGGCGAAAGCCGAAGAGGTGGCTCAGGCTTTTGACAGACAGATTCGTTTCCGTTTCAGGGAAGAGGCCGATGAATTTCAGGTCGAGGTACTTGAAAAGGACGGATCGGAGGAAAGAGTCATAAGGAAAATACCACCTGACAGCGTTATCAACTTCATAGAGCACGTACAGGAGATGTTCGGAGCTTTGATCGACGTGGAAGCGTGACGATTGGAGAAATCGACGGTATTGAGAGGCTTCCGCCAGAGATGCGGCGGCCTCTTTTGACTTTTATCCGGACCGGTGTCCGACGAAGGGTGTGTCTTTATGTTCGACGATAGATCGATACTTATAACCGGAGGAACCGGTTCTTTCGGAAAGGCCTTTATCGGCAGATTGCTGGAGGAATGGAATCCCAAGCGAATAGTCGTATATTCCAGAGACGAATTCAAACAGTACGAAATGCAGCAGGTTTACGATGCCCCGTGCATGAGATATTTCATCGGAGATGTCCGCGACGGCGATCGCCTTTCCATGGCGATGAAGGGAATCGATTTCGTCGTTCACGCCGCCGCCTTGAAGCAGGTTCCGGCCGCCGAATACAATCCCATGGAATGCATAAAGACGAACGTGAATGGAGCGTACAACGTCATACAGGCGGCCATAGCCAACGACGTGGACAGAGTGGTAGCCCTGTCGACGGACAAGGCGGCCAACCCCATAAACCTCTACGGAGCGACGAAACTCTGCTCGGATAAACTCTTCTCCGCCGCCAACAACCTAGTAGGAGAAGGGAAAACCCGATTTTCCGTCGTTCGTTACGGTAACGTGATGGGATCCAGAGGATCGGTAATACCTTTTTTCAAGAAGCTGGTCGAGGAAAATGCTCCCGAAATTCCGATAACCCACGACGGCATGACCCGTTTTTGGATAACTCTCCCTCAGGGAGTGGACTTCGTGGTGAAAGCCTTTCTGCGTATGCAGGGAGGGGAGCTCTTCGTACCTAAAATCCCATCGGCCAGGGTGGTGGACATCGCCACAGCCGTAGCTCCGAAAACGCCTCAGAAAACAGTCGGAATTAGGCCGGGTGAAAAACTCCATGAAATCATGTGTCCTCTGGACGATGCCAGAAACGTCCTCGAGTTCGAAGACCACTTCGTCATAACGCCGTCGCTTACCTTTCAGTCTCACAGGGATTTTCAAAGAAACGAACTGGGAGAGACCGGCAAACCAGTAGCGGAGGATTTCGTGTATAGCTCAGGAGAAAACGAATGGTTCCTTACGGTCGAAGAAATAGCGCAAATGATAGAGCGTAACTGCGAAAGATAGAGTGTAAAATGATAACAGCCCTGATCCCCGCCAGAGGGGGAAGCAAGAGAATACCGGGTAAAAATATACGACCATTTTGGGGCAAACCGATAATGGCTTACTCCATAGAGGCCGCTGTGAAAACAGGTCTTTTCGACAAGGTGATAGTCTCGACGGATGACGAAAAAATAGCCGACGTAGCTCGTTCCTACGGTGCCGAAGTTCCCTTTATCCGTCCGGAAAGACTATCGGACGACCATACCGGAACCGATGCGGTCGTCCGTCACTGCCTGGAATGGCATGAAAAACGAGGAGACATCGTCACCCATATATGCTGTATATACGCCACGGCCCCGTTCGTACAGGCAGAGGATATAACAAAAGGATATGAAAAAGTTTGCGAAGAGGGAGCGGTATCCTCCTTCTCCGTCACCCCCTTCGAATATCCAATATACCGTGGATTGAAGCTCTCCAAGGGCGGCCATGTGGAGATGATCTGGCCGGAATACCAGTCCTCGAGATCGCAGGATCTGCCGGAGGCATACCATGATGCGGGGCAGTTTTACTGGCTGAACGTATCGGAGATGCCAGAAGAGGGCCCCCTCTTCTTCAGCCGAAACGCCAGGCCCGTCATATTGCCGTCCTGGAGAGTTCAAGACATAGACACGTTGGACGACTGGAAAAGGGCAGAGCAGATATTCCGTATGATAGAGAAAAAAAACGAAGAGTAAGTTTATAAAAAAAAGGAGGTTCTTCCATGACGGACTCTATACTCATGGCAGGAAGGCCTGTAGGCGAAAAACACCCCTGCTTCATAATAGCGGAGGTAGGGGCGAACCACAATCGTTCCTACGACCTGGCCTTACGACACATAGACGCCGCTGTCGAGGCTGGGGCTGATGCGGTCAAATTTCAGATATACTCGGCTGATACTCTTTTTTCTAAAAAAACACCGGTTCACTCCAGCTACAACAAAGATCTCCATACCCTCATATCGGAGATAGAGACCCCAAGGGACTGGCTTCCTGGCTTGGCCTCCTACTGCAAGGAAAAGGGCATCCTCTTTTTTGCCACTCCCTTTGACCATAAGGCTGTTAACGAGTTGGACGAGGTGAGCGATTTCTTCAAGATCGCCTCCTTCGAGATAGTGGACCTAGATCTGCTGGGCTACTGTGCCTCAAAAGGCAAGCCTATGATAATATCCACTGGCCTTGCCAACATGGAGGAGATACAGGACGCCTACATCACTTGTCGCAACGCCGGAAACGAGCAGGTCATCTTTCTCCAGTGTGCCTCAGTCTATCCTGCTCCGGCCCATATAATGAACCTCCGGTCCATGGAGACCATCCGTAGGGCTTTCGGCACCGCTGTGGGGCTTTCGGACCACACCCCCGGGGTCCACGTTTCCGTGGCCGCCGTGGCTATGGGGGCCTCCGTCGTGGAGAAACACTTCACCTTGGACAGGTCCATGGAGGGACCGGACCATCCCTTTGCCATAGAGCCAGGGGAGCTAAAGGAGCTGGTCCGTCAGATCAGGGACGTGGAGTCCGCCATGGGAGACGGCAGGAAGCTAGGCCCTTCCGAAGAGGAGATGGAGTTTTACGAGAAGGGCAGAAGGAGCTTACATGCCTCTTGCGATATTCCAGCAGGAACTGTGATAACAGAGGACATGTTAACCTGCAAAAGACCTGGCTATGGGATATTCTCAAAACACAAGAAAAATGTAATTGGCAGGACGGCAAAGAACGATATAGAGAAAGATGAATGGTTATTATGGGGGATGTTTATATGAAAGACGGACAGAGGATAAGAGATTTTTGGGAAGAGCGATCCTCGATGGGAGAAGTTGCTGGCTCCAATGATTTTTTAATGAAAAAACTAGAAGAAAAAAAAATAATGGAGTACATGAGAGATGGAATCGACGTTCTAGATGTCGGTTGCGGTAACGGTATTACCTGTATGGAGATAGCTAGTAAATTCAAGCTGAACATATGTGGAGTTGACTTCTCTGAGGGTATGATAAAGGAGGCGTATAAAAATATCAAGAATGCCGATCTTCTCGGTGATGTTAGGTTTTACGTCTCTGATGTCGCATCCATCGAAGATAGCCCTAAATACGATATTATTTATACCGAGAGATGTCTTATTAACTTGCCCTCCTGGGAGGAACAAAAGGATGCAATGTATAAGATATTTTCTTTGCTAAAAAAAGACGGCCTTTTCCTCATGTGCGAAAACAGCTCTGAAGGCCTGGACGAGATTAATCTGTTCAGATCCTCTTTAGGTTTGGACGAGATAAAAAAGCCCTGGCATAACCGCTACTTTTTTGATTCAGAAATAGAGTCCGTTGATTGCCCTGGGGTAAAGCTTGAATTCATAGAGAACTTTAGTTCTACCTATTATTTTTTGAGCAGGGTTATTAATGCTTGGATGGCTAAAGAGGATGGAAAAAGTCCATCTTATGATGCCCCGATAAATAAGCTAGCCCTTGATCTCCCCCCCTTGGGCTTAAAAGGCCAGGTTAGGCTTTGGGGTTGGAGAAGGTTATAGCTAATATCCTGATCCTAGCCGACGGAGGTCCCTCCATCGGTGGAGGACACATCAGCCGGTGCAGGGCCTTGGCCGCCTCTTTGGAGGAGGGGGGCTTCTCGGTTCGCTTTTGTATACCCGAGGCCGCCGGTGGCGATTTTCCCGATTTTGGCTCCCCTGCCTTTTATTCGGAGCTCCACAGGCCGGGGCAGTTCGATGGGGTGGATATGGTCATCGCCGACAGCTATCGTTTTTCTCCGTCGATCCTTGAGGGTATTAGACATTATACCAAGCTGATGATCGTAGACGATTTTCGCCATCTCCCTGTGGATAGACACGCAGATTTTATCCTTAACTACAACGTCGACTCCGACTCTATTCCATACGGCGATAAAGTCGTGAAGCTTCTTGGGCCAAAGTATTGTCTGCTTAGAAGGTCCTTTCGGGAGCTGCTTCCTAAAGACGACGGTTTCGTTCTCTTTGTCGCTGGATCTTCCGATATCGGTGTGGCGACACTGGATATGGCTCGGTGGTACGATGTTTCCTGGCCTCCTATGGTAGCAGTGTTGGGTCCTATGGTGCCGGACGATTATTTTGATAAGGTGTCTCGGATGGCTGATAAGAAGGACGGATTGACCCTGATGAGGGCTCCTTCCGATTTCGACGGACTGATGGCCAGGGCCTCCTCGGTGGTCTGTACCTCCAGCGTGACCTGTTACGAGGCGATGGCACTCGGCAAACCGGTGGTGGTGTTTCAGGTGGCGGAAAACCAGAGAAGGATAGGACGGGCCCTGTCCGAACTTGGCTGGGGTATCGACTTGGGGTGGTGGAAAGACGTATCCCCCGAAATCCTGCACGGTGCCATAGAAAAGGCCTTCCCCCCTCCTGCCGGTTGCGTGTCCACCGACGGAGCGAAGAGGGTGGCCAGGGCCATACTCTCCATGGTTCGATAAAAATTTTATAAGAAAGCGGCGGTGTTTTCATGATCCCCTACGGGCATCAATATATAGACGAAAAGGATATAGAGGCTGTCTGCTCGGTTCTCAGAGGAGACTGGCTGACCCAGGGCCCTACGGTGGAGTCCTTCGAAAAGGCCCTGGCGGCCAAGGTCGGGTGTAGATACGCCGTTACCTTCAGTAACGGTACCTCCGCATTGCACGGAGCAATGTTCGCCGCCGGAGTGGAGAAGGGAGACGAGGTCCTCACGTCTCCCATGACCTTTGCCGCCACCTCCAATGCGGCTCTCTATCAGGGAGGGGTCCCTGTTTTCGCCGATATAGACGAGAGAACCGGATGTCTCGATCCCGAAAAGGCCATGGAAAAACTGTCTCACAGGACGAAGGTGATAGCCCCGATAAGCTATAGCGGCTATCCGGTGAAGTTGAGCCCCTTTATGGAGATGGCCCGTTCCGTAGGGGCTCTCGTCGTGGAGGACGGCTGCCACGCCTTGGGCGCTAGTAGAGATGGCTTTATGGTGGGACAGGAAGCGGATATGACGGTTTTCAGCTTTCATCCCGTAAAGCACATAACCACAGGAGAGGGAGGAGCGGTCGTCACCGACGACGACGAGCTGGCCCGAAAGCTCAGGCTTTTCCGTTCCCACGGCATAACCAAGGATCCCGGCGAGATGGAAAACGCCGAGGGACCTTGGTCCAACGAGATGATCGATCTGGGCTACAACTACAGGCTTACCGATCTTCAGTGCGCTTTGGGGTTGAGCCAGCTTGAAAAACTGGACGACTTCGTCTCCTATCGCAGGGCCGTGGCCGGACGATACGACGAGCGACTCGCCGAGCTTCCCGGGGCGGTAATACCGGCCGGGCATCCCGGTCACGGATACCATCTCTACGCCTTCAGGGTTTCAGCGGATATTCGGAAAAAGCTCTTTTTGGATCTAAGGGATGAGGGTATATGGGTCCAGGTGCACTATCCTCCGGTTCACCTTCACCCTTATTATAGAAAGAGTTTCGGCTATACAATCGGAGATTTTCCCGTTGCCGAGAGGTTTTATTCCATGGAGATTTCCCTCCCCGTATATGTGGGGCTCTCCGAGTCGGACCAGGGGTGGGTTATGAGGAAAATCGAGGATATGTTGAAAAATACGTAGCAACGGTTCGACTGCTGGTATAATGATAAAGTAGTCGTCTTAAGGCTTGCGAGCCTTTTCAAAGATCGAAAGAGGTGTCTCATGGAGAAGATCGTGCTCGACGGGGTCCCCTTGACCCTAGATGAAGATGACAACGTTCAGGTTTACGAGAGGATCTCGTCTATTTTGAGCGATCAAAACCGGGTGATAGCCTCCGTGGCCGTGGACGGCGTGGAGATGTCTCCCGAGGCCTTCGTGTCCCTCGAGGGGGGGACCTCGGTGGAGTTCGTCTCCATGGACGTGAAGGAGCTGGTCGTCCAGACTTTGGGATCCGCCGGAGAATACGTCGTCAATGTTCGAAAAGGCGCTCTCTCCGTGGCGGATATGCTGGAATCGGAGAAGGTCGAACAGGCCATGAACCTGTCGGTTCAGGTCATGGAGGGGATGGACTGGCTGCTTACCGCCGTCGGAAGGTGTATGTCTCTTCTCGGCTGCACCCCCGACGAGGGTATCTTCGGAGATTTTCAGGATGCCCGTCAGAAGGTGGCTGAAAAGATGGAGTTGGTGGTCGATTCCTTCGAGGCCGGGAAGTTTTTCGCTCCCGCCTTTGTGTTCAGAGAGGAAATGCCTCCTCTAATCGACGTGGTACAAAACACTATCGCCGCTTTGGAGGGACAGGTTACGGGACGCAGACAGTGATATAGGCGTTTTTACCGTGGACTTGTCCTGAAGGACGGGGTAAAATTCTTCTGCAACGAGAGAGATGCAATAGCTTTGAGGAGGTTTTTCTATGGGTATGGTTAAGTCTGTCAGGTTGGTAGCTCTTGGAGTTCTTTTCGCTTTGGTCTTTTCGTCCGTAGCGATAGCGGCGGAGAAGATCGGAGTTATCGAACCTCAGAAGATTCTTTTTCAGCATCCTAAGTTCGAGCAGGTAACTAAGAGGGTTCAGGCCGTTCTGGAGTCCAAACAGAACGAGGCTAAGTCCGCCATAGAGAAGGCCTCGGATAACAAGAAGAAGGCCGAGATCTACGCTACCAAGAAACAGGAGGCCGCCGTGGAGGAGCAGAAGCTCATGGCACCTCTCTTCAAGGAGATCAACCTCGCCATAAGAACTGTGGCCAAGGCCAAGGGTATAACCGTCGTTCTGGACAAGGCCCAGGTTTTCTACGGCGGGGTGGACCTCACCGAGGACGTCATCCAGCAGCTCAAGAAGATGAACCTTTCCCAGTGATAGAGGGGATGGATTTTTCGGGGCCCCGCCGTTCGGCGGGGCCTTTTCGTCGTCTGTTGGTAACGGACCTGGACGGAACGCTACTGGACGGCAAGGGCAGTATGTCGGCCGTCACCGTTTTGGCCTTGGAAAGGCTGAGGTCCGACGGTTGGGATATCTCTGTGGCCAGCGGAAGGATTCTCGGTTCCGCCTTGCCACATATCCTGGCGGTCGGGGCGGAGCTCCCGTCGATTCTATACGACGGAGCCAGGATAATGGATAGACGAGGCCAGGTGTTCTGGGAGGCTCAGATGGATGGTGCCCTGGTGGAGGAGGTCCTTCGTATCGGCTGGGAACAGGGGGTCGAGGTTCAGGCTATGGGGGACGAGCTGGTCTTCTGTAGGCCTCAGGATCTTGGAACCATAGAGTTTTTCGAGTCCGTCGACGTTCCATATTCTCCGTCTCTTGCCGGTCCCGAGGCCGATCTCGGTAGGGTCTTCAGGGTTATGTTTCACGATCGCTCCCGGTCGGAAGGAAGGGAGATTTCCGAGATGCTCAAATCGGCTCTAGATGGAAGGGCCGAGGTCGTCTTGGCGGGAAACGGATTCGTCGATGTTTTGCCTCCTGGGGTGAACAAGGGAAGCGCTCTGAACAGGTTGCTGGACATGGTAGAGGTGAAGTACGATATAGTCGTAGCCGTAGGGGATAACGAAAACGATATGGAGTTGTTGCGCAGGGCAGACGTCCCTGTGGCGATTTCCTCCGCTCCCGGGGATCTTCTGGCTCTCGCTTCCTGGACCGTTCCATGTCCAGAGATGGGCGGCGCAGATGTCCTTGTGGATCGGCTTTTAAAGATCGAGAAGGAGGAGTACGTAAATGGCTGAGATTTCGAGATGGTGCGTCGAGGATATGGTCATTCCGGAGAACTGCAACATAGTGTTGGGACAGAGCCATTTCATAAAGACCGTAGAGGACCTTTACGAGGCTCTTGTGACCTCGTCGCCCTCGCTGGAATTCGGCATCGCTTTCTGCGAGGCCTCGGGAGATTGTCTCATTCGAAAGGACGGCAACACTCCCGACCTGGTCGAGACGGCGGTTGAGAACGCCGGAAAGATCGCTGCTGGTCATAGTTTCGTCGTCCTTTTGAGAAACGGCTATCCCATAAACGTGTTGGACCGTATAAAAGGGTGTCAGGAGGTGTGCCGGATTTTCGCCGCCACGGCGAATCCGATTCAGGTTTTGATCGCGGAGACGGAGCAGGGCAGAGGGGTGGTCGGCGTCGTGGACGGCTTCGTTCCCAAGGGGATCGAGTCCGGGAACGACGTAGCGGCCAGAAAGAGCCTTCTCAGAGACATAATAGGATATAAACGGTGAGTTTCCGAAGTTTGGGATTGGCCCTTTTTCTCCTTTTGCTGACGGCACTGTCGTCGACGGCGACCGAGGTTCCCCGCTCGGTGGAGGAGGGATGGGCCTGGCCGATCGCGGTGATCCCGCCTTCCGACGGCTGGGATAGCCCTTCCGGTCTGTCTGTGGCTCCCGTGGTGGAATACGCTCAAGGGCTTGTAAACGACAGCATCGAGGGGATAAAGGAACACGACGTATTCTTCCGCCTGGAGTCGGGCGACGTGTTCGATTCCTCCGACATGGCTCGTTGGAGGAAAGAGGGCTTTCTGGCTGTCGTATCCTTTGCCGACGAGAGGGTCAACCGTGTGCTGGCCGATTCGTGGCGACAGGGAGACCCGGTGCTGCTCCTGGCGGACGATTCCTCTACCGCCTTGAGAGACGAAAAGGAGGTCGTAAAGGCCGGGCTTTTTGCCCTTGACCTTCACGATTCTTACGTGACAAGGGCCGCCGTCGAGACCGCCGTATCCATCCTTCCTCCCGCAAGCGAGGTGGGACTTTTATCCGATCGTCTGGCCGAGTATCTTTCCAGAGGAGCCAGAGCCGTCTCCAGAGGTCTTAGAGAGGGAGGGCTCAATTCCCAGGTTTTCTGGGTTGCCGGAGGGGGCACCGATTCGTTTTCCATGATGGCTCAGGAGATGCTGGGCTTCGGATCCGATATGGTAGTGGTCTGGATGACCGACATGGCAGCCAGGGAGTTCTACAGGCAGTTGAGGGTGCTGGACGGATCCGTCCCGGTATGGTCCGGTGGGGTCTCTCTGGACGGTATCGTCGGTTTGGAGGGGATAATGACCGCCGATCAGGACCTTCCTTTGAGGTCGGATAAGGCTATCAAGACCCTCAAGACAGACGTCTGGGACGCCACCAGGGTTCGGGTTCCGGACAGCCCTCTGGCGGCCAAGGCCTATGCCTGCTGTCAGTGGGTATTCCAGGGGCTTAGAGACGCGGAGAAGGCCGATTCCGAACATCTGGCCAAGGTCATGGCGTCCACCAAGGGGATTCCTCTAGGGTCGGAGAGCTTGGAGATAAACCCCGTTACCCATCGTCCTTCTGTGAAGAAGGTGGCGGTAGTGAGGGCCAAGGGAGGAAAATGGGTTCAGGGGGAGATGTTGTTTCTTTCCGAGTCCGGAGCCGGCTATTACTTCGGAACCCCTAAAGACGAACGCTGATGTCGGGATAGATAAAAGGGGCGTCCACTCGGGGGCCCCTTTCTTATCTATCCGCTTTTATGTCTTTTTTTCAGCTCTCTCCATATCTCTCCCGGAGACAGGTCCGAAGCCAATAGCCCCACCAGCAGGTGGTAGACTAGGTCCGCCGCCTCGTAGACAGTCTGTCCCCTGTCCTCGGTGGCTATCGCCAGGGCCGTCTCCACCCCTTCCTCTCCGATCTTCTGGGCGACCCGGCTCTTGGGCCCGGCGATCAGTCTGGCCGTGTAGCTTTCCTCCGTCGAGTCCTGGGATCTCTTCTTCAGGTAAGCCCACAGACGGCCCAGAAAAACGGGAGAGTCGTCGTCGTTCCCATGGATGAAGCGATAGAAGCAGCTGGTCTCTCCTGTGTGGCACGCCGGTCCCATGGGACGCACTCTGGCAAGGACTGCGTCGCAGTCGCAGTCTATCTGCAACGATGCCAGAGGCAGCCTGTTGCCGCTTGTCATCCCCTTGTGCCATATCTCTTTTCTGGATCGACTGTAGAATACCATCTCGCCTCTCTCCAGGGTCAGCCTCATTGACTCCTCGTTTCCGTAGGCCAGCATGAGGACCTCTCCGCTGTCGGCGTCCTGTATCACCACCGGCACCAGGCCGTCGGGGCCGTATTTTATGTCTTCCGGTTTCATCTGCACCGTCCTCTCATATCCTGACCGGGATTTTCGCCCCGGCGAGGTAGTCTTTTACCTGTCCTATTCTCAGCTTGCCGTAGTGGAAGATGGACGCTGCCAGGGCTGCGTCCGCTCCGGCTCGAAATGCCTGAAGTATGTGTTCTTCCTTTCCCGCTCCTCCCGAGGCTATCACCGGGACGGTGGTTTCCAGGGATACCCGTCTCAGAAGCTCGAGGTCGTAGCCCGCCTCCGTTCCGTCTCCGTCCATCGATGTCAGGAGTATCTCGCCGCAGCCCAGTTTCTGGACTTTTTCTACCCATTCCAGTCCGTCCAGGTCGGTTTTTTTCGCGCCTCCCTGTATGTAGACGGCCCAGCGGTCGTTTTCCCTCTTGACGTCCACCGCCACCACCACGGCCTGGCTCCCCAGCAGTCTCGAACATCTCTCTATCAGAGAGGGATCTTTTACCGCGGCGGTGTTCAGGGAGATCTTGTCCGCTCCGAGGGCTATTATCTCTCTGGCCTGTTCCGTCGAGGAGATTCCTCCTCCGACGGTGAAGGGAATGGTCAGGCGATCCGCCACGGCTTTCACCCATTCGGCCATGGTGGTCCTCCTTTCCTCCGATGCGCTTATGTCGAGCAGGACAAGCTCGTCCGCTCCCTCGGAGGAGTAGAGCCCCGCCAGCTCCGCCGGATCCCCGGCGTCCTTCAGGTTTACGAAGTTTATTCCCTTTACCACCCGTCCGTTCTTGACGTCCAGGCAGGGTATTATCCTCTTTGTCAGCATATCCCGAACTCCTCGACGGCCTCTCGGAGATCTACCGTGCCTTCGTAGATGCTTTTGCCGAGCACGGCTCCGGATACTCCGATCTTCGCCAGGTCGGACAGGTCTTTTTTGTCCCTTATGCCTCCCGCCGCCAGGATCTGTCCATCCGTTTTTCTCAGTTTTTCGTAGAGCTTCAGGTCCGGTCCGGCGGCGGTGCCGTCTCTGGATACCGACGTGACCAGAAAGGTGGAGTAGCCGATACGGAGGAGTTCCGTTATAGCTTTCTCCGGAGGGAGTTGGGTTACCTCGGTCCATCCTGACAGAGCCACGGTTCCGTTTTTGACGTCTACCGAGGGCACGATGGCGTTGCCGAACCTTTCCCAGAGGGTACTCGGCGAGCCCTTGAACAGCAGGCTTCCCAGATATACCCTTTTCGCTCCGGAGGCGAGTGCGAGGGCTACGTCCTCCTCCGTTCTCAGTCCCCCTCCGTATTGAACCGGCAGGCCGGTGGAGGCTGCCACCTTTTCCAGCTCTTTCAGGTGGACCGGAGAGCCTTTTCCCGCTCCCTCCAGATCTATAAGGTGTATCCAACGGGCTCCCGCCTCTGCGAAGGATAGGGCGGTTTCCACCGGGTCGTCTCCGTATTCCTTTATCTTTTCGAAGTTTCCTCCGGTCAATCTGACGATCTTTCGGCCGTATAGGTCTATGGCTGGGTATATCTCGATTTTATTCATCGGCCTAGTTCCTCCAGTATTCGGTCCAGCATGGCGTGTCCCACGTCGCCGCTTCGTTCCGGGTGAAACTGAAGCCCCATGACGGAGCCTTTCCTTACGGCGGAGACGAAGGCGACGTTTCCCGCCTCGGTCGTGGCTGCCCGGTCCTTTGAGCTTTTAAGGCCGTAGCTGTGGACGAAGTAAAGGTAGCTGCCGTCGAAGGGCTTGAGTATGGGGTCCTCCGTGGAGATGTCGTTCCATCCCATGTGGGGTAGAGGGGTCATGTCCAGTTTTTCCGATTTTCCATCTATGAGCCCCAGGCCTCGGTGACTTCCGTTTTCGTCGCTTCCCTCGGCGAAGAGCTGCATTCCGAGACATATTCCGAGGAGGGGTCTTCCTCTATCGGCCCATTCGGCAAGGGCTTGGTCCCAGCCTTTTTCCCTCAGAGAATTCATCGCCGGTCCGAAGGCCCCGACTCCGGGCAGAACGATGGTGGATACGGATTCGGGGATCTCGTCGGGGGAATCGAGCAGCACGCCGAATCTGCCGAGCCTTCTAAGGGCCCTCATCACGTTGCCCAGGTTCCCGGCGCCGTATTCCACTATGCCCACCTGTCTCACAGCAGCATCCCCTTGGTGGAGTTCAGGTCGCCCGATTCGGCCAGGGCCTGGCCGAGGGCTCGTCCCGCACCTTTGAAGATGGCCTCCGCGAGGTGGTGTGAGTTGTCCACCGCCAGGGCCTTTACGTGCACAGTGGCCCTGGCCTCCCTGGAGAAGGCCCTCCAGAACTCCTGTATCAGCTCCAGGTCGAAGGTGCCGCATTTCTCCGTGGGAAACGGGGCTTCCATGGTGAGGCTTCCTCTGCCGCTCAGGTCCACCGCCACCAGTGCCAGAGATCCGTCCATCGGCAGGGCGCACCATCCGTATCTTTCGTATTTGCGGCCCTCTAGAGACTTCAGCAGGGCGGATCCCAGGACTATGGCGAGGTCCTCCGTCAGATGGTGGTCGTCGACGTCGTCTCCCCTGGCGGATATCTTAAGGCTCATCCCGCCGTGGAAGGCCATCAGGGTCAGCATATGGTCCATAAAGCCGCATCCCGTGTCTATGTCGACGGACCTTTCCTCGGAGGAGATTTCCAGAGACAGACATATGGAGGTCTCCTTGGTCTCCCTCTTAAGGGTTATCATGCCACCACCTCCCCTACCAGTCCCTTCATATTCTCCAGCACCGGCTTTATACCGTCCCATCTGAGGGATGCGCTTTTCCTGCTGGCCACCAGCCGGAGGGACACGGAAGCCACCTTTTCCAGTGTAACCAGGCCGTTGGCCTTGAGGGTCGTTCCGGTCTGGACGATGTCCAGTATGCAGTCGGTCATGCCGAGCATGGGGGCCAGTTCTATCGATCCGTTCAGATGGACTATCTCCACCTGGACGCCTCTTCTTGAGAAGTGGTCGTCGGCTATCCTTGGGTACTTGCTGGCGACTCTGAGCCACATGAGCTCCGATCGGTGGCAGCGAAACCTCTCGCCGAGCTCGGGAGGTCCCGCCACCTGGAGGGAGCATCGCCCCATACCTGTGTCCAGAAGCTCCACCAGTCTGGCTCCCGATTCCCACATCACGTCGCTTCCCACCAGGGCGAGGTCCGCCACGCCTCTGTCGACGTAGAGGGGAACGTCCATGGGTTTCGCCAGGATGTAGCGTATTCTATCTTCCTCTATCACCAGTTCTCTGCCGGGGTTGCTCAGTTTTTTCGACGGGAGTCCGGCTTCCCTCAGAAGTTCTATCGCCTCTTTCATCACTCGTCCCGTCGGCAGGGCTATGGTCAGCATGAGCCTTTCTCCTCTCTGTTTCGAAACCAGACCTCCAGGCTCGCGATCTTTCCGCCTTCCCTGGATATATCGGTCACGGTGTCGTTTTTCGGATCGTACCACCAGGAGTATCCCTTGGCTTTGGCTCGGGCCATTCCCGAGTCTCCGTCGTCGCTCCAGGTTATCTCGGTGGTCAGCCCGGCGTCGTGGAAGGCGGAGCATCTGGACAGGACCAGGTCCGGCTGGGAACCCCCTCCCTTGATGGCCACTATCGGTTCCGGGTTTCTGTAGATCGAGTGTTTGGCCAGCTCCTCCAGGTCGAGTCCGAAGCCTATGGCCTGTCCGCTAAGGCCGTAGGAACATAGCAGACCGTCGTATCTTCCTCCACCTCCCAGGGATTTTCCCGACTCGGGGGAGTAGACGTCGAAAACCGGTCCGCTGTAGTAGTCCAGCTCTCTTATCGATCCCAGATCGAAGGTTATTCTGTCCGATCTTCCCATCCTTCCGAGGATGTCACTGATGTTGTCCAGGGATCGAAGGGACTCTGCTCCTGTCAGTTTTCTGGCCTCGTCCAGTACCTCCGGGCCTCCCTTCAGCTCCGGAAGCGCCTCCAGAAGCTTGTTTCCCGTGGATCGGCATCCGGACAGAAGTTTAAAGTAGGTCCTGTAGGATCCTTCCTGAAGGGCCTTCAGCAGGTCGGATTTCAGCCCTTCGTCCAGTTTGTCCATGGCACTGTCCACCAGGGTGACGTCGCTCAGAACGAGCTTTCCGTCGTTCAGCCCCAGAGAGTCCAGTCCCTCCAAAAGAAGGGAGAGGATCTCCACGTCGGCACCCTCTCCCTCCCATCCGAGCAGCTCGGCTCCGATCTGAAATTTCTCCAGGTCCCCGCCTGGTGCGGGGTTTCTGTAGAGACGATCGGCGTAGCACATCCTGAGAGGCCGTTCCTGAGGGGAGTAATGGTTCGCCAGATAGTTCACCGCCGCCAGGGTGATGTCGGAACGAAGACAGCAGGGTTCTCCCATAGGAGAGGTCAAGACCAGAAGGCTCTCCCTTATGGTTCGAGGAAGAAGATCCCAGGAGGTCTCCAGCAACTGGAGCCCGGAAGACCAGAAGAGGCGGTATCCGTGTCGGTTGAAGAGGCTTATGAATCGATGTCGGCATCTCTCCATGGCTATGGCCATGCGTCCTCCGGTGCTTCTGCACCCTGCCGGTAACCGTCTCATCGATCTCGAAGATGTCATTGGGATCTCTCCTTTATTATGCTAAAGCGATAATATAGTGTCGTGCGGGATCATACCATCGTGAGGTCGTCCTGTAAAGTGGTCAGGACAGGCCTGTGACGGTACAATGATCCGGTAAAGGTCGAAACGGAGGCTGTTTTTTTATGGCGAAGAAGAACGAGGTAAGATACGTCTGTTCCGAGTGCGGCTACGTCAGCCTGTCTCCCATGGGGCGCTGTCCCGGCTGCGGAGAGTGGGGGACAGTCGAGGCCGAGGTGCTGCCGATCTCGACGGAGGCCAGAAAGAGCGGATCGTCCCCCCTTTCTCCACGGTCCATACTGGGGCTGAAGCCCCCTAAGCGGCTGCCCTCGGGGATAGGGGAGCTGGACCGGGTTATGGGAGGAGGCTGGGTCGAGGGAGGAGTAGTCCTCCTCGGAGGACAGCCCGGCATAGGAAAGTCCACTTTGTTGCTGCAGGTCTGCGGGAACCTGGCCAGGTCGGGCTCCAAGGTGCTGTACGTCTCGGGGGAGGAGTCCGCTTCCCAGGTGGCTCTGAGGGCATCCAGGCTGGGAGCCGACTCGGAGGGACTGGAGCTGCTTTGCATCGCCGACGTAGAGATGGCTCTGGAGTCCCTGAACGATCACGGTCTAGTGGTGATAGACAGCGTTCAGGCCATGAAGGATCCCGGAGAGGGAGGCTGGCCCGGCACCCCGAGCCAGGTCAGGGCAACTGCTCAGAGGTGTATAGATACGGCCAAATCCAAGGGGATTCCGATGGTGCTGGTCGGCCATATAACCAAGGAGGGGCGCATAGCCGGGCCCATGTTGCTGGAGCATATGGTGGATACGGTCCTTTTATTCTCGGGAGACGACGGATCTCCCTACAGGACCTTGAGGGCCACCAAGAACAGATACGGAGGGACCGACGAGGTCGGGCTTTTCCAGATGGGCGAGAGGGGGTTGACCCCGGTCGACGATCCCAGCGGTCTTTACTGGGACAGAGGGGACCAGTCGGTTCCGGGAGTGGGCCTCACCGTGGTGATGGAGGGAAGCCGAGCCTTGGTCGCAGAGGTTCAGGCTCTCGCGGCATCGACGAACTTCGCCTATCCCAGACGGACCGCCAGGGGCACCTCTGTGAACAAGCTCCATCTGCTTCTGGCGGTTCTTCAGAAAAGATGCGGTTTAACCTCCTCCGGATTGGACGTCTACGTAAACGTGGCGGGAGGGATGGACCTCAGGGATCCCGGGGCCGATCTGGCTTTGGCCCTCTCTCTGGCGTCTTCCGCCATGGACAGGGCCCTCCCGTCGGACTGCTGCCTCTTGGGAGAGGTCGGCCTGGTAGGCGAGATAAGGCCGGTCGGCCGAACCGGACAGAGACTCAGGGAGGCCGCCCGGTTGGGATTCAGAAGCGCCGTGGTCAGCGCCAGGGAGAAGGAGGAAGCCCCGAAGGGGATGGATGTGATGGCGGTCAGGTCTCTGGCTGAGGCCATGGCCCGATTGGGGCTGAACTAGCGATAAGTCGATTTTGTAGGTATAATCGGCGAGTTCAGATAGAACCTGGAGGAGGACGAACTGGCTATGGATTACGATTTTCGATCCATCGAGAGCAAATGGCAGGCCTACTGGGAGGAGAACAAGACCTTCAAGGCCGAGGAGGACCCCGCGATTCCCAGGGATAAGCGTCGTTATGTGCTGGATATGTTCCCCTATCCCTCCGGGGCGGGGCTGCACGTCGGCCATCCCGAGGGGTATACCGCCACGGATATATACTGTCGTTTCCTGAGGATGAAGGGCTACGCCGTCTTGCATCCCATGGGATTCGATTCCTTCGGCCTTCCGGCGGAGAACTACGCCATAAAGACCGGAACCCACCCGGTCGTGACGACCGAGAGGAACATAGAGCGTTTCAGAGAGCAGATAAAGTCGTTGGGATTCTCCTATGACTGGGACAGGGAGGTCTCCACCCACAGGTCGGATTACTACCGTTGGACCCAGTGGATATTCCTGAAGCTTTTCGAGAAGGGGCTGGCTTACGAGGCGGAGACCCCGATCAACTGGTGTCCCTCCTGTCAGACCGGCCTCGCCAACGAGGAGGTAAAGGAGGGGCGGTGCGAGAGATGCGGAGCCCAGGTTGAGAGGCGAAACCTGAGGCAGTGGATCCTCAGGATAACGGCCTATGCCGAGAGGCTTCTTCAGGATATCGACAAGGTGGAGTGGCCCGAGGCCATCAAGGCCATGCAGAGAAACTGGATCGGAAAGAGCACCGGAGCCAACGTGTCCTTCCCTCTGGAGGACGGAAGGGGCGAGCTGGTAGTCTACACGACCAGGCCCGACACCCTTTTCGGCGCTACCTATATGGTGCTGGCTCCGGAGCATCCTCTTGTGGCGGAGATGACCACCGAAGAACAGAGAGGCGCGGTGGAGGACTACATACGTCAGGCCTCCCTGAAGTCAGATCTTGAGCGTACCGAGCTCAGCAAGGACAAGACCGGGGTCTTCACCGGAGGATACGCCATCAACCCGGTGAACGGCAAGAAGATCCCGGTGTGGATATCGGACTATATCCTTATATCCTACGGCACCGGGGCCATAATGGCCGTTCCCGCCCACGATCAGAGGGACTGGGAGTTCGCCGTCAAGTTCGACCTGCCTATAGTCGAGGTGCTTCAGGGAGGAGACGTCTCCTTAGAGGCCTACACCGGGGACGGACTGCACGTAAACTCCGATTTCCTGGACGGCATGGGCAAGGAAGAGGCCATCTCGTCCATGATATCCTGGCTGGAGGGTAAGGGACGTGGCGAGAAAACGACGAACTACAAGCTGAGAGACTGGGTCTTCTCCAGACAGCGTTACTGGGGAGAGCCCATCCCCCTGGTTCACTGTGAAAAATGCGGAGTGGTGCCGGTGCCGGAGGATCAGCTGCCCCTGATGCTTCCCGAGGTGGAGAGCTACGCTCCTACCGGGACGGGCGAGTCTCCTCTGGCCGCCATAGACTCCTGGGTGAACACGACCTGTCCCTGCTGCGGAGGACCCGCCAAGAGGGAGACCAACACCATGCCCCAGTGGGCCGGCTCCTGCTGGTATTACCTTCGCTATCTCGACCCGGACAACGAGTCCGAGTTCGTGGGGCGGGACAAGGTGGACTACTGGATGCCGGTGGACCTCTACGTCGGAGGAGCGGAGCACGCTGTTCTACACCTGCTCTACGCTCGTTTCTGGCACAAGGTTCTCTTCGATCTCGGGGTGGTGAACACCGACGAGCCCTTCCAGAGGCTGGTCAACCAGGGGATGATAACCTCCTTCGCCTATCAGAGAAAGGACAAGTCTCTGGTGCCGACCGACGAGGTCGAGGAGACCGGTCCGGACAGTTTCGTGGAGAGGGACACCGGCGAGCCACTCGAGAGGGTCGTGGCCAAGATGTCCAAGTCCCTGAAGAACGTCATAAATCCGGACGACATAATAGAGAACTACGGAGCCGATTCCATGAGGATGTACGAGATGTTCATGGGGCCCCTTCAGATGTCCAAGCCCTGGTCCACCCAGGGACTCATAGGGGTTCACCGTTTCCTCGACAGGTTGTGGAGGCTGATGGACAGGCCTTTGGTGGACGACGAGCCTCCTGTGGAGCTGATCAGGGTTCTCCATCAGACCATAGCCAAGGTGTCCTCCGATACCGACTCTCTAAGTTTCAACACCGCCATAGCTCAGATGATGGTGTTCGTGAACGAGTGTTTCAAGGCAGACGTGGCCTATAGATCCCTCATGGAGTCCTTCGTTCTGTGTCTGTGTCCCTACGCTCCCCACATGGCGGAGGAGCTCTGGGAACGTCTCGGACAGAAGCCCTGCGCTTCCCTTCAGCCGTGGCCGTCCTACGACCCCGAGCTGGTCAAGGAGCCGGAGATAACCGTGGCGGTCCAGATAAACGGAAAGGTTCGGGAGAAGATACAGGTGTCCTCCGACGTGTCCGAGGACGAGCTGAGAAAGGTCGCCATGGAGCATCCCGGGATAGTCGGCCGGATCGAGGGTAAGTCGGTCGTGAAGGTCATAGTCGTGCCAGGTCGACTGGTCAACGTGGTGGTGAAGTAGACGGTGCCCCATCTGGTGATAGTAAGCGCCGCTGAGTCCTCTCAGCGGCGTCTTCTGGTGGAGGCGGTGGAAAAAGCGAGATCCGACGGCTACGACGTTCTGGGCTCGTCGGAGGAGACGGATTGGAACGGGCTTTTCGCCGACGCCATGACCGCAGGACTGTTTTCCTCCCGCTCCGCCCGGGTGATAGAGAAGGCCGAGGTCATGGGGAAGTTTCCCGATTCTTTGATACCCTCCCTGGAGGGCCGTGACGCCGACTACAGGTTTATACTCCTATACGGCGGCGGATACAGGAAGTTTTTTCCCAAGGATGCGATCGCTTCCTCTACCGTCGAGGAGCCCGAGCAGGTTCCCTTCTGGCCCTCTCAGAGGACCAAGTGGCTTTTGGGGCGGGCACGGTCCCTCAGGGTAGACCTAGATTACGACGCAGCCTCTCTGATGGTCGAATGGGTTGAGGAGCCGGAGGAGCTTCTGTCCGTCCTGTCCACCTTGGGGAATTTCGCCGACGGTGGGACGGTGGACTGCGATATGGTCGAGAAGCTGGTCCTAAACCAAGAGGCCAAGGGAATGCTCCGCCTATTGGACGGTTTCTGCGCCAGGAAGGCGGGGAAGTGTCTTCAGGGTTTTTTGGAACTCAGGGAGACCGGGGATGTGATCCCCACCATGGCCGCCCTGCACAAAAGGGTGCGCTTCGCCGCCTATCTGTCACTGACCGGCGGGGGCGATTCCGTGGAGAAGGCCTTCGGCATGACGAAATATCAGGCGAGACAGGCGCGGGACGCGGCAGGCAGGTACGACCGTCAGGAACTGAAGGACCTTCTGGCCGGGGTAATCTCCCTGTCCATGGCGGAGCGTACCGGAGCGGGAGAGGGCTGGGCCGGGCTTGAGAGATTGGTGCTTCAGTCCATGTGAGGTTGAGGTTACGGAGGCATAAAAAAAGAGAGGATGCGAATTCGCAACCTCTCGGTAGGGTCCTCTCGTCGAGGATTTCGGTGGTTTTGCTACGCCTTTGCCGTGGCCAAAGTCTTGACCTTGGCTGCCAACCGCGCTTTGCGGCGGGCTGCGGTGTTTTTGTGAACCACGCCCTTGACGACGGCCTTGTCCAGAACGGACTGAGCCATGTCGAGCCTCTTTGCGGCCAGCTCCACGTCACCGGCGGTGACGGACTCGAGCACTCTCTTTACCGCGGTCTTGCACCGGCTTTTCCAGTAACGGTTGTAAAGACGGTTTCTCTCGGACGTACGGACCCGTCTCCTGGCGGACTGTTTGTTGGGCATCCTCGACTCACCTCCTTGATAAAATCATGGTGTATTATACACGCTCGTCGAACATTGAGCCATAGGCTACTTTCGGGCGCAAGACAAGATTGTATCAGAAAACGACGGTGATTGCATGACCGATTTATTCGGCCCAGATGGGCTTTTCTGCAACAACCTCTCCGGATTCGAATATCGTCCTCAACAGGAGAGGCTTTCTCAGGCGGTGTTGGGCCTGCTGAAGGGGCGTTCCGGTCGAATTTTGGCCGCCGAAGCCCCTCCCGGAGTGGGCAAGACCTTTGCCCTGTTGGCTCCGGCCATAACCTGGGCCAGGGCTACGGGGAACACCGTTTTGGTGTTGACCTCCAGTATAACCCTTCAGGAACAGCTTATAAACAAGGACCTTCCCACTCTTTCGGAGGTGTTGGGGCTGGATGTTCCCTTCGGTCTGCTGAAGGGAAGGGGCAACTACGCCTGCATGAGAAAGGCGTCGGAGCTCGGGGACGAGGGGCTGCTTTCCTTCAACGACAAGGGAGAGGCCTCCGGAGTTATACTGGAGTGGCTGGCTCTGACCGAGGAGGGGGATCTGTCCGAGGTGCCTCTGCCGCCTGGGCATCCCGCGGTGGAACGGATAGCCGGCAGTTTTAGAGGGTGTCTGGGGGCCCGGTGTCCCTACAGGGATCGATGTTTCGTTCAGAGGGCTCTTCGAAACGCTTCGAGATGGACGGTGGTGGTCGCGAACTATCACCTTTATTTTTCCTACGCTTTCGGAAAAGGAGGCGCTTTCCCGGTTCCGGCTCGTCTGGTGCTCTGCGACGAGGCCCACAGGATGCCGGAGGCGGCCTCCTCGGTTTCGGCCGTAAGCACCAGGATGGACGACTGGATCAGACATCTCAGAAGGGTGCCGTCTCCCGGCTTGAGCGAACTGGGAGCGAAGACGGTGGGCTACGATCAGCAGAAGACGCTGGACGATGTCAAGTCCTTGAATCGGGCGGTAAAGTTGTTTTTCGAGAGGCTCGATTCCTCCGGGATAAAAAACGGTCTTTTCATCGATCCTCCGGCCGAGTTGGTCAGGGAGGGGCTCGACGTCCTGGACCTGGCGGCTCCCGTTGTAGCAACCGGTCGTCGTTTTTCCTCCTATCTGGACGATCTGGGGCCCTCCGGCGAGGAGATGGCCAGGGACGGAGCGGAGTATCTCGCCTGGGTACAGGTATTGGACGAGATGGGGCAGGCCTTTCGGTGGTGTCTGGACGTTTCGGACTATCCCGATTGGACTTACTGGAAGGAGGACGGCGCCCTGGCGAGCGCTCCGAGCAGATGCGGCGATATCCTTCCCAGGGCTTTCGAAGGGGACGATCCTCCCTATATGGTGGCCGTTTCCGCCACCATGGCGGTGGACGGGCGTTTCGACTACTGGAGCAGGGAGACCGGTCTCGAACCGGACGACTCCCTGCTGCTGGACTCTCCCTTCCCTCTGTCGGAGCAGATGGAGCTTTTGGTGGTCGATCTGGGAATAGCCGTGACCGACGAAAAATACGACGATCGGGTATGCCGGGTGGTCCGAAAGCTCTGCAAGGAGAACGGGGGAGCGTCCTTGGTGCTTTTGAGCTCCACCAGGTTGCTCAAGAGAGTAGGGGGGTATCTCAGGCGTTGCGATGGAGACGGATACAACGTGTTGATCCAGGGAGACCTTCCCAAGGTGGAGCTTCTACGTCGTTTTAGGGAGGACGAAAGTTCCGTTCTGGTGGGCACTGTTTCGTTTCGAGAGGGGGTGGACGTACCGGGAGATTCTCTGACCCAGGTGATAATCGACCGTATTCCCTTTCCCCATCCGGACGATCCGATCCAGAGGGCGAGACGGGATCTGGAAGGGCCCTCCAGCTTCGTCAAGTCGGTTCTTCCCAATGCCAAGATGCACCTTAGACAGGCGGTGGGACGGCTGATACGTTCCTACGGAGATAAAGGAAGGGTCGCCGTTTTGGACGGAAGGCTTTTGTCCCGCAGGAACTGGAGGGTTTTAGATAGTCTTCCGGAAGTGCCGATAAGAAAGACAAGAGTGGTAGACAGAGCTGTTGATCCCACCGGTGGAGTGTGATATATTGTCCAGGCTGGTTTTGATTCTATAGGGATTTTTGTCTTCACTAGATGGCAGGAGGTGTAACCATGAAGCAGACGTTTCAGCCCCACAACAGACCTAGAAAGAGAAAGATGGGTTTTCTCGCCCGTTCCAGCTCCCCCAGCGGCCGCAGGATCCTCGCTAACCGTCGCGCCAAAGGTCGGAAGCGCTTGGCCGTTTAACACCGGGGCCTTGGAGTTCAAGTATCCACCCTCGTTAAGGTTGAAGAGGGGATGGGAGTTTGACGCTGTATTCCGCACCGGCAGTCGGCATAAAGGCGCGCTGGTGCGGTTGTTGTTTATCGAGGCCCCCGACGGAAAGACCCGCTTCGGAGTCGTTGTGGGCAAAAAACAGGGTAACGCCTGTGTCCGCAGTCGTGGGAGACGGGTGCTTCGGGAGGCGGCCCGCAGGCTGGCTCCCTGGGTTCGTCCGGGATATTGGTTTGTCCTGAGTCTGTCCTACAGAGGGCTCGGCGGAAACGCTAGAGATGTCTACGTCGATGTATCCCGTCTGATGGAGCGCAAGGGTTTTTTGTCCTCCGACTGGCCCGGAATATCGTGGTGAAAATCCCGGCTCGAATCGCCGTTTGTCTTATTAGGGGATATCAGCTGTTCATATCCCCCTATCTAGGAAAGAACTGTCGGTTTCATCCTACCTGTTCTCGGTATGCCATAGAGTCTATAGAGCGTTTCGGCTTGATCAGGGGTGGTTGGCTGGCTTTGTATAGAATCGTTAAATGTGGTCCCTGGCATCCCGGGGGCTACGATCCGGTTCCAGATAAAACAGATGGACCCGACTCAAGAGGAGAGTGAAAGTCTTGTGGGAAGCAGCTAGTAACGCTATGTATGGTCTTCTTTCGACCATCCACAATTTCGTAGGTTCCTGGGGACTTGCGGTTATCGTTCTGACTTTGCTGGTGAGGTTGTTACTCCATCCTCTGAACCACAAGCAGCTGGTCAGTATGCAGAAGATGCAGAAGCTTCAACCCCGGCTCAAGATGCTTCAGGAGAAATACAAGGACGACAAAGAGGGGCTCAGCAGGGAGACCATGGCCCTTTACAAGGAGAACAACGTCAACCCCGCGGCGGGTTGTCTGCCCCTTCTGGTGCAGCTGCCCATACTGATCCTTCTCTTCAGGGTCCTTATGAACTCCGATTTCGGAGGGGCCAGCTTCCTGGGCATCACCCTTGAAGGGTCCGTTCTCACCACCATGGCGGATGCTCTCGGGGTCGTGGCCGTCGAGGGTACAAATATCGGCTTTATGACGGTGGTCAAGGCCATAATGGCCAACCCCGCGGGGTTGGCCTCTTTCGGACTTTACGGCCCCAATCTTCTCCTTCTCGGCCTGATAATATTCGTGACCTGGTATCAGCAGAGGATGTCTTCGACCGGAAATCCTCAGATGGCCATGATGAACTGGTTCATGCCGGTTTTTATGGGGTTCATCTGTCTCAGCCTTCCAGGAGGAGTCATGCTTTACTGGGGGGCCTCGTCTTTCATAGGAGTGGGGCAGCAGTGGTGGGTCCTTCATAAGACCTCGCAGGAAGGGAAACCCATACTGTACAAGGATAACCCGACGAAGTCCAAGGAGGATTAAATTTCCTCGAAGGGAGGAATGAAGGGTGACCGAAGACTACAGAATTGTCCTGGACGTCAAGTCCGAGGAAGAAGCGATCGCACAGGCGTCCGATATCTGGGAAGTCGATCCCGATAGGTTGATAGTGAAGGTCTTGGACGAGGAAAAAGCGTTCTTCGGCCTTTTCGGTAGAAAACTGAGGGTTGAGATCCGTATGGGGGACGACGATCCTGAGATTTCTGAGGCTGAGATAGATATAGACGGAACTTCTCCGACGGAGGACGAGGAGACCTCCCCCGTAAAGGATGAGAATCCGGCTTCAGGAGGACCAAGCTCCAAGGAGGAGGTCGTCCGAAAACTGATCTCCCTGATGGATCTCGATATCCAGGTCGATGTCAACGATCGTGACAGAATAAACCTCTCCGGTCCGGACGCCGGTATCGCTATAGGCAAATACGGCGATACCATAAAATCCATGGAATATCTGGCCAACCTCATGGTGCGTCAGAGTTCGGGGGGGGCTAGAGTTCGGCTGGACAGCGACGGATACAGGGAACGAAGGGAATCCTCTCTCAGCAGATTGGCCAACTCCGCCGCCAAGGATGCCCTCAGAAGCGGGCGTACCGTATATCTGGATCCAATGACCAGCTGGGAGAGACGGATCGTCCACATCGCCCTCAAGGACAGAAGGGACGTCGAGACCCACTCGGTAGGTGTCGACCCGGATCGTAAGGTGGCCATCCGCCTCACCCAGCAGGGCAGAAAAAGACGATCTTCCGGGAGACGTTGATGTACCCCGTTTTATTTCATCTCGGATCCATTCCGGTCCACAGCTATTACGTGCTGTGGACCGCCGGTTTGTGGATAGCCCTCTTCTGGACCAGGTCCAGAGCGGAGAAACGTTACCTCGTCGACCCGGACGACCTTTATCACGTTCTTATGTGGAGTTTCATCGCCATGCTTCTCGGAGCCAGGATAGGCGGATATTTCGACAACTGGTCGGTCTATGCCCAGGATCCGTCCAGAATATGGAGGATCTGGGAAGGAGGGATGTCCTCCATGCCTGCGGCCATTTCCTGCGGATTGACGGGAATCTGGCTCTGTCGGCGTAAGGGGATAGAGGTGTGGCGTCTTGCCGAGGCCGCTAGCGTTCCCACCATGGCCTGTATCGCCGTAGGCCGGTGGGGATGCTTCCTGAACGGATGCTGTCACGGGATTACTACCTCCTGTCCTCTGGCGGTCAAGTTCCCTAGACTTCCCCTTCCGGTTCACCCTACTCAGCTTTACTATTCCTTCGGAGCCCTTGCGATAGCCGTTCTTCTGTGGTCTATCGAGAGGCGAATAGGAGCGGGGAAGAGAAAAATTCCGGTGGCGGTGCTGTGGCCTCTTTTGATGATCCTCTATGGTGCCGAACGTTTTTTTGTGGATATCCTCAGAGATGGTGACCGTGTAATGGGTTTCAAGGTGGGGCAGGGCTTGGGATTTTTGGTGGCTCTGGCTGGGATTCTCTGGCTTTCCAGATCGCTCGCCGTCGTGTATGTTCGTTCTCGAACTCAAAAAGGATAAAAACACCTCCGCGATATCGCGGAGGTGTTTTTTTGTGTGAGTCAATATTCAGTATATATGGAATATTGCGCATGTATTATTGAATATACTTTATACTGTATTTTGGAACGGGCCTTTCTTGAGATGCACGGTGAAAGAGAGTATTCTTACATGGAGAAGTTTTTAACAATCTCAGAGGAGGGGGAATATGTCGCTCAACACGACAGAAGTCATCGCCAGAACCAGTGAGATCGTGTCTCCCTGGAAATCGAAGCACGGGGGGTTGATCCCCATCCTTCAGAGCATCCAGGGAGAGTTTGGTTATCTTCCAACGGAGGCCTTGAAGACGGTTTCCAAGGATCTAAAGATTCCGGAGGCGGAGATCTACGGAGTGGCCACTTTCTACGCCCAGTTTCATCTGAACCCGAGGGGACGCCATGTAGTGAGGGTCTGCCGGGGAACGGCTTGTCACGTCAGAGGCAGCCAGAAGATCCTCGATATGGTGAAGGAGATAACCGGTATAAACGAGAACGAGACCACCAAGGACCTGCGTTTCACCATCGAGCCGGTGGCCTGTCTCGGGGCCTGCGGTCTGGCACCGGTCATGATGGTCGACGATCAGACCTTCGGACGTCTGGAACCCGGCAAGGTACGGGAAATCCTGGAGAAGTTTGAGTAGCCTGAGAGGTGGGGGAATATGGCTAAGATCAAGAGCTTGGACGAGTTGCGCAGGATAAAGACGTCTGCCTCGGATCTGACCGCTGCGAGATCCAGCAATGCCGTGAAGGTCATAGTGGGGATGGGGACCTGCGGTATCGCCGCCGGTGCCAGAGAGGTTATGGACGCCGTTTTAAAGGAGATAGATAAAAGAGGGCTTAAGGACGTATCGGTGCAGACCACTGGCTGTATCGGCATGTGTCAGGAAGAGCCTCTTTTGGACGTGATTTATCCCAATAAAGGGAGAATCACCTATGGCAGAGTGACCCCGGAGGATGTGCCCAGGATAGTGTCGGAGCACGTCGTCAACGGTCGTATCGTCGAGGACCTGGTAATCGCCAGGGTCGACGACTAACGGAGGGTCGTCATGTATAGAGCTCACGTTCTCGTATGCGGTGGAACAGGCTGTACGTCCAGCGGATCCCACGGGGTTATGGATGGTCTAAAATCCGAGCTGAAGAAGCAGAATCTCGACGACGAGATCCTGGTGGTTCAGACCGGGTGTCACGGTATGTGCGAGATGGGTCCCATCGTGGTCGTGTATCCCGAGGGGACCTTCTACTGCAGGGTGTCCAAGGACGACGTCCCCGAGTTGGTCGAGGAGCATCTTCTCAAGGGAAGGACCGTTGAACGTCTTCTCTACACCGGGGAGGGCGACGTCCACGTTCCCCACTACAGCGAGATCCCCTTTTACTCTAAACAGGAAAGGGTAGCCTTGGGCAACTGCGGCTACATCGATGCCGACAAGATAGAGGAATACATAGCCAGAGACGGTTATGAGGCCCTGGGCAAGGTCCTTACCTCCATGACCCCAGAGGACGTCGTGGAGGAGATGAAGACCTCCGGCCTCAGAGGCAGAGGCGGCGGAGGATTCCCCACCGGTCTCAAGTGGAGTTTCTGCGCCAAGTCGCCGGGGCCGAAAAAATACGTCATCTGCAACGCCGACGAGGGAGACCCCGGTGCTTTCATGGACAGATCCATACTCGAGGGCGACCCCCATTCCATCATCGAGGGCATGATGATAGGCGCCTACGCCATGGGAGCCGACGAGGGATATATCTACTGTCGTGCCGAGTATCCTCTGGCGATAAAACGTCTTAAAAGGGCCATAGATCAAGCGGAGGAGTATGGCCTTCTCGGAGAGAACGTCCTGGGAACCGATTTTTCCTTCTCTCTTCACGTCAAGGAAGGTGCTGGAGCCTTCGTCTGCGGAGAGGAGACCGCCCTGATGGGATCGATAGAGGGGCGGAGGGGCATGCCGAGACCTAGGCCTCCTTTCCCGGCGGTCAGCGGTCTATGGGGTAAGCCTACCAACATAAACAACGTCGAAACCTGGGCCAACGTGCCGTCCATCATCCGCAGAAGTGGCGCCTGGTTCGCCTCGATGGGAACGGAGAAGTCCAAGGGGACCAAGGTTTTCGCCCTGACCGGAAAGGTCAAGCATACCGGCCTCGTCGAGGTCCCCATGGGTATAACTCTTCGGGAGATCATCTTCGACATAGGCGGAGGAATCCTCGGGGACAAGAAGTTCAAGGCAGTCCAGATAGGCGGTCCCTCCGGAGGATGTCTTACCGAGGATCACCTGGATCTTCCCGTCAGCTACGAGGATCTGGCCAAGGCCGGAGCCATAATGGGATCGGGCGGGATGGTCGTCATGGACGAGGATAACTGCATGGTCGACGTCGCCAAGTTCTTTCTCGAGTTCACACAGAGGGAGTCCTGCGGAAAGTGCGTTCCCTGTAGAGAGGGAACCAAGCAGATGCTCCTGCTTCTTAAGAAGATCTGCGATGGAGATGGGACCATGGAGGATCTCGCTCAGCTCGAGGAGCTGGCCCATATGGTCAAGGACATGTCGTTGTGTGGGCTTGGACAGACCGCTCCGAACCCGGTTTTGACGACTCTGCGTTACTTCCGTCACGAGTACGAGGCTCATATAAAGGACAGAAGCTGTCCCGCCGGGGCCTGTCAGGCTCTCATCCGTTACAGGATAGATCAGGACAAGTGCAAGAAGTGCGGTCTCTGCGCTAAGAACTGTCCGGTCAACTGTATAGACGGAGATCGGAAGACCCAGTTCGTCATAGACGAGGATGCTTGCGTCCGCTGCGGTACCTGTTACGACAAGTGCCCCTTCGACGCGATCCTCAAGCTCTAGTCCCGGGAGGTTCGAACAGATGAGTCAAATTACCCTGACCATAGACGGAAAAATCTGTAACGGGTCGGCGGGGCAGACCATCCTTGAGGTTGCCCGGGCCAACGATATATATATCCCCACACTCTGCTACCTAGAGGGGCTCTCTCCTATAGGAGCCTGCCGTATGTGCGTCGTAGAGGTGGAGGGGAACGCAAAGCTTCTCACGTCCTGTACCACTCCCGCCAACGACGGGATGGTAGTCCACACCGCGACGGATAAATTGAAGGCGTACCGTAAGGAGATTCTGGAGCTTATGTTCGCCGGCAGAAACCACTTCTGCATGTTCTGTTCTCAGAGCGGCGACTGCGAACTTCAGCGTCTTGCAATAGAACACGAAATGGACAGCGTTCGCTATCCCTTCCTGTACGCTCCTTTTCACAACGATACCAGCAAAGAGACCATTCAGATGGACCATAACCGGTGCATCCTATGCCTTCGCTGTATCAGGGTCTGTTCCGAGAAAGTCGGAGCCCATACCCTCGACCTGGAGAAGAGAGGTTGGAACACCAACGTCGTCGCCGATCTCGGTCAGTTGCTGGGGCAGAGCGAGAGCTGCGTAGACTGCGGCGCCTGTGCCCAGGTCTGCCCCACCGGTGCCATAACCATAAGGGACTTTGTCTACAGAGGCAGAAGGAACGACTGCGACGACGTGGTGGAGAGCGTGTGTCCCCTCTGTTCCATGGGATGCAAGATCAAAGCCTACGTGAGAACCGGAAGCGTCACCAGGGTCGAGGGAACCGAGACCTCGTCTCCCGACGGAGGTCAGCTCTGTTTCAAGGGGCGCTGGGAGCTTCCCAAGTCGACCGAGCGAGACAGGGTCGCGGTTCCCATGATAAGAGAGGGGTCGTCCTTCAGGGAGGCATCCTGGGACGAGGCTCTAGATCTGGTCGCGTCCAAGATAAAGGGTGCCGCCAAGGATAAAGTGGGGGCTCTGGTGTCCGATCTCAGTTCCAACGAGGATCTCTCCAGCTATGCGGCTCTCTTCAGATACGGTCTCGGACTCGGGAAATACGACGTCTTCAACGGCGACGTTTCCAGAGGTTTCCTAAAGGGTATGGAACCCGTGGCCATGCAGAAGGTTCGCCCCTTTACAGCTGCTCATAACATTCTCGAGTCCGATGTGATAATGACGGTAGGTGCCGATCCTCAGGAAGAGGCTCCCGTCGTGGCGAGCTACGTTAGGGTCGGGGCTATAAAGAACGGGGCTTCCATCATCAACGTCTCCGGCGACGGAGCGCCTTTCCCCGGAGTAACCGATTCAGATCTCAGGGTTGATGAGTCAGATATGGAGTCTTTTCTCGGCGGCTTCTGTGCGATGGTGGCCGATGTGAAGTCCGGCAAGGATATAGATACCTCTGAATTGGCCGACCGTTTCGATCTCGACGCAGCTTCGGTGTGCGAGGCGGTGAAGCTACTGGCCGGTGCGAAAAAACCGGTATTCGTGGTCGGTAAAAAAGCGGCCAAGTTCCCCAAGGCCGTCACAGCTGTGACCAACGTTGCCATAGTCTCCGGCGGAACCTTCGACGACGGACTGGCAGTGGTCCCTCTGATGACCAGCGGCAACAGTCTCGGAGCCCTTCACGCCATGTTGGGGCAGGAGTCCTGGCTGGGAGAAGGGGATCTGGACGTCCTGTTCGTATCGTCTACCGGACTGGTCGACGAAGACCCGGAGACGCTGGACGCCATGGCCAAGAGCCGTTTTACCGTGGCTCACACTCCCTTCATGGTCCATCCTCTGGTAAACATGGCCGACGTCATCCTGCCGGCACAGGCTTGGTTCGAGGTCGGGGGACATTACTGTAGTCTCGAGGGAGAGAGCAGAAAGGCCGAGGTCATAGTGAAGCCCGGCGACGAGAGGATCGGGGTCGATGAGGTCGTAAGCGGTTTGGCCGACAGGCTTGGCGTGACCCTCGACAGGTCTTGCTCTGTCGGGCCCTGCGAGAGCGTCTTCCTTTCCGATGTAGCTCCGGACAAGGCTAAGACCGTGGAACTGTAGGGGGGCTGGATCATGTCGAAACCAAAGGTCGCTACAGTATGGCTCGAGGCCTGTGCCGGATGCCATATGTCTTTTCTCGATATCGACGAGAGGATCGTCGATCTTCTGGACAAGGTTGAACTGACCTCCTGTCCTATAACCGATATAAAGGAGATCCCCAAGGTGACGGTGGGGGTTATCTCCGGAGCTCTGGGCAACGATGAAGAGGTCCATATCGCTCGGGATATTCGGGAGAAGTGCGATATCCTGATAGCCTGGGGAGATTGTGCAGTTATGGGCGGTATCAATGCCATGAGGAATTTCATGAAGCCGGAGGAGGCTCTTGAGGTAGGGTACAAGGATACCCTCAGCACGGTAAACCCCGACGGCGTCATTCCCGGGGAAGATCTTCCCAAGTTGCTTCCCATGGCTATCCCGATAGACGACGAGGTTAAGGTGGACGTCTATATACCGGGATGTCCTCCAGATGCGGATACCATACTTTACGTTTTCCAGGAGATACTGGAGGGGCGCATCCCCACGGTACCTGTGGACATGATGCGGTACGATTGAGGAGGGGAGAATCATGCCCAAAGAGAGAAAGACCATCGTCGTAAACCCCATAACCAGAATAGAGGGGCACGGCAAGATAACCGTATATCTCGACGAATCTGGTAACGTGGACGAGACCCGTTTCCACGTTACCCAGTTCAGAGGCTTCGAGGCGTTCTGCAAGGGCAGGGACTTCAGGGAGATGCCGGTGATAACTCCCAGAATATGCGGAATATGCCCGGTTAGCCACCATCTGGCCTCCGCCAAGGCCTGCGACGCCATACTGGGAGTTACGATAACCCCCACGGCCCACAAGCTCAGAGAACTGATGCACATGGGACAGATAGTTCAGTCCCATGCCCTGAGCTTCTTCCATCTCTCCAGCCCCGATCTGCTGTTCGGATTCGACGCCGATCCTGCGGTGAGACACGTCGGAGGAGTTGCAAGGGATTTCCCCGAGCTGGCCAAGAGGGGAATCTTTATGAGGAAGTTCGGCCAGGAGCTAATAAAGACCCTGGGCGGCAAGAAGGTCCATCCCTGGCACAGCATTCCCGGTGGGGTCAACAGGAGCATCAAGGTAGAGGAAAGGGATCTGTTCCTTAAGGGCCTTCCCGAGCAGAAAGAGGCCATAAAGGCCACCATCGAGTTGATCAGGAAATATCTTGAGGATAACGGAGAGGAAGCCAAGAAGTTTGCCTCCTTCGAGAGCTCATACCTCGGGTTGGTGAAGGGTGGAAAGCTGGAGCTTTTCGACGGCGACATCCGTCTTCGCGGTCCCAGAGGAAGGATCACCGACGAGTTCCCCGACGTGGATTATCTGGATCACATAGGAGAGCACGTCGAGCCCTGGAGTTATCTTAAATTCCCCTTCTACCGTTCCCTCGGCTTTCCCCAGGGAAGCTACAGGGTCGGTCCTCTGGGAAGGGTCAACGCCTGCGACGACTTCGCCACCCCGGAGGCCTCCAAAGAGCTCAAGAGGTTCAGAGAGCTGGGAGAGGACGGCATAGTTCACTACACCATGTACACTCACTATGCCAGACTGATGGAGACCTTGTACGCACTGGAACGTATGGAAGAGCTGCTTTTGGATGAGGACATCACTGGCAGCGATCTCAGGGTTTCCTCAAAAGGACTTCAGCCGGAGGGCATAGGCGTCATAGAGGCTCCCAGAGGGACTCTCATACACCACTACCAGGTGGACGAAGTGGGGTCGGTCAAGGCGGTCAACCTCATAGTGGCCACCGGTCATAACAACTATGCCATGAACAAGGGTGTCGAGATGGTAGCCAAGGAGTTTATCCACGGCGCAGACGTCAAGGAAGGTGCCCTCAACAGGATGGAGCACGTCATACGTTGTTACGATCCCTGCCTTTCCTGCTCTACCCACGCTGTCGGAAAGATGCCTTTGAAGGTTTCCATAGTGGACGTAGAAGGCAGGGAGATCCGAGAGATCTTAAAGGGTTAGATGAGGGTTCTCCTTGTAGGGTACGGTAACGAGTTTCGTCAGGACGATCGCGTAGGTCACGTTCTGGCTCCGAGGATCGCCGAGTGGCTTGGCGGTCAGGGAGTGGATACGGAGCTATGGCTGGGAGCTCAGTTGCTGCCCGAATTGGCCGACGATATGACTTCGGTGGATCTGGCGGTTTTCGTTGATGCGAGCACGGTGGAGCTGCCCGGGGGGTTTTCTTTCGACGAGATAGTACCGGACCCATCTTTGGAGGGGTTGAACATACACTCCATGGGGCCGAGTTGGTTGTTGTCCCTTATGGACGATCTCGGTTATAGGAAGCCGAAGACCCTTTTGATATCTGTGACCGGCGTTTCCTTCGATTTTAGCGACGATATAACCGACGAATGCGCTGGTTTCGTCGATTCGGCGGAAGCGGCGTTCAAGGAATGGTGGGCTCAGGCCTAACTTGGTTTGTTTTTAGGAGAGAGGGATATTCCCTCTCTCTTTTTTCTTGTTATGCAGCCACGGAATGCATATAATGAACTGGGTTGTCGATTAGATCAATTTTCGAACCTAACTGAGGGGGTTTTTCCTATGAAACGAATAGTGGTAACCGGAGGACTGGGACAGATAGGGACGGAGCTCATCCGCCGCCTAAGGAAGGAATACGGCAGCGACTGCGTATTGGCTACGGACGTGAAGGAAGAGGGATCGGAACGACTTGGCGAGGGGCCTTTCGAGCTCCTGGACGTGACGGACGGGACCAAGCTGACCGAACTGGTGAAGAGACACAGGGCCGACACGGTGCTTCATCTGGCCGGAATACTCTCGGCAAACGCGGAAAAGAACCCCCAGCTGGCCTGGTCGGTCAACATGAACGGTCTCTACAACGCCCTGGAGGTGGCCCGTCAGGAGAGCTGCTCCTTCTTCTTTCCCAGC
>NZ_JAKGUE010000021.1 GCF_021568795.1 Dethiosulfovibrio faecalis | reverse complement strand
GCTTATCCACCCGATCGCCATGGACACCGGTCTTCGCTTCGCCATCCGTGAGGGCGGCCACACCGTAGGCGCCGGCGTCGTTACCGAGATTCTCGAGTAACCTGGAGGTTTCGTCGTGTCCAAGAAGATCCGCATCCGTCTGAAGGCCTTCGATCACAAGGTCCTCGACACGTCTGCCGCTCAGATAGCCGAGACGGCGGATAGAAGCGGGGCAAGGGTCTCCGGCCCGATCCCCCTTCCCACGGAGATCAATAAGTTCTGTATCCTCAAGTCCCCCCACGTGGACAAGGACGCGAGAGAACAGTTTGAGATGAGAACCCATAAGAGGCTGATCGACATCATCGATCCCAACCAGAAGACGATGGACGCCCTTATGCAGCTGAATCTTCCCTCTGGAGTAGATATTCAGATCAAGCTTTAGTGGGAAGCTCTGAGCAAAGGAGTGAAATAATATGAGTCTTGGTATCCTGGGGCAGAAACTGGGTATGACCCAGATCTATAACGAAGAGGGTCAGGCCGTTCCCGTGACGGTAGTCGAGGCCGGACCTTGTCCGGTTTTGGCGGTTAGGACCGAGGAGAAGAACGGCTACGATGCAGTCCTTCTAGGGTTCGGTAAGGTCAAGCCCCGAAAGGTCACGAAACCTCTCAAGGGTTTCTTCGACAAAGCGCAGAGTGAGGCCAAGCGCTGGCTCAAGGAGTTCCGGATCTCCAACGCTTCGGATTACGAAGTCGGAAATGCCGTGGACGTAACCATCTTTGAGGCCGGCGAGAAGATCGACGCTACCGGGGTCAGTAAGGGTAAGGGTTTTGCCGGAGTAATAAAGAGATACAATTTCGGCGGAGCTCCTGCGAGCCACGGTGTGTCGAAAACCCATAGAAAGCCGAACTCCAGCGGCGCAAGCAGCTATCCCAGCCACGTATTCAAGGGCAAAACGATGCCCGGACAGCTCGGCAACGAGCAGGTCACCGTGAAGAACCTAACCGTGGTGGCCGTGGATGTGGAGAATAACCTCGTCCTCGTCAAGGGGGCCATCCCCGGTGCCAAAAACGGCCTGGTCCTGCTCCACAAAAAGGGCTAGTCGGCACGGTTAAGGAGGTCAAGAAAAATGCCGAGCATCAAGCTTGTCACTATAACCGGCGAGTCGACCGGGGAACTGTCTCTGTCCGGTAACGTCTTCGACGTACCGCTTCACGTTCCCGCCATGCATCAGGTGGTGGTCGCTCAGCTCGCCAACAGGCGTCAAGGTACCCACTGTACCAAGGGTAGAGGCGATGTCCGCGGAGGCGGAAAGAAACCTTGGAGACAGAAGCACACCGGCCGCGCTCGTCACGGCAGCAGCCGTTCGCCCATTTGGGTCGGAGGCGGAGTTACCCACGGTCCCAAGCCGAGAAACTATCGTCAGAAGGTCAACAAGAAGGTCAGGAGACTCGCTATCTGCAGCGCGTTGTCTCAGAAGATCCGGGACGCCCAGTTGATGGGCTTCGAGGTTTTCTCCATGGAGAAGCCTTCGACCAAGATCATGAAGGGTCTGTTTCAGTCCATAGGGGCGGTAAAACCCCTCGTTATAGTGGATCACAGGGACGAGAACGTCTCCATGTCCACCAGAAACATTCCCGGAGCAGATGTCCTTCACGTGGACAGCATCAACGTCTACGACCTGTTGAAGCACGGACACGTTTTTATCAGCACCGGTGCCGTTAAGAAGCTGGAGGAGGTGTACGCCTAATGAAACTCATGGCTCACGATATCATCGTTCGGCCTATCATCACAGAGAAAAGCAGCCGTATGATGGAGGACAACAAGTACACCTTCGAGGTTCATCCCCAGGCGAACAAGACCGAGGTCCGCAAGGCCGTCGAGACGGTTTTCAAGGTCAAGGTCGAGAAGGTCCATACCCTGAAGGTCCGTTCCAAGCCCAAGAGGATGGGCGTGTTCCTGGGGAAGAGCCGGGCCTGGAAAAAGGCCATCGTTACTCTGGCTGAAGGGGAACGTATAGAGTTCTTCGAAGGCGCCAGCGTTTAGCTCTGACGGGAGGACGGAACAATGGGAATCAAGAAATATAATCCCACGACGCCGGGTCGGCGTTTCATGAGCATCCAGACCTACGAAGAGGTTACCAAGAGCGAGCCGGAGCGTTCGCTTTTGGCCCCTATCGCTAAAAAGGGCGGTAGAAACAACAACGGTAGGATCACGATGCGCCATCGTGGGGGCGGAAACGCCAGAAGGTACCGTATCATAGATTTCAAGAGAAACAAGACAGGGGTTCCCGGCAAGGTTGCCGCAGTGGAGTACGACCCCAACCGTTCGGCCAGGATCGCTCTTATCAACTATGCCGACGGTGAGAAGCGATATATCCTTTGCCCTGTAGGACTTCAGGTCGGGATGACCATCATGGCGGGGCCTGAGGCGGACATAACTCCAGGTAACGCTCTTAAGCTGTCCGATATCCCTGTAGGTACCATGATCCACAACATCGAGCTGGAGCCCGGCAGAGGCGGAGTAATGGTCCGTTCCGCCGGAACCACCGCTCAGTTGATGGCAAAGGAAGGCAAATATGCCTTTGTCCGTATGCCCAGCGGAGAGCTTCGTCTCGTGCTGTTGGAGTGTATGGCTACAGTGGGACAGGTTGGCAATACGGAGCACGAAAACGCCAGCATAGGTAAGGCCGGTAAAACCCGTTGGCTTGGCCGGAAACCCCACGTGCGCGCCATGGTCATGAACCCAGTTGACCATCCCATGGGCGGCGGTGAGGGACGAAGCAAGTCCCATAAGCACCCTGTATCTCCTTGGGGAACGCCCGCAAAGGGATATAGAACCCGCCGGAAGAAGCCTTCGGATAAGTTCATCGTCCGTCGCCGGTTTGCCAAGTAGAGATAAGGGGGTAAATCAATGGCTCGTTCTGCCAAGAAGGGACCCTTCGTCGAACAGAAACTTCTCAGCCGCGTAGAAGCTCTCAATGAGAGCGGGGAGAAGAAGGTCGTCAAGACCTGGTCCCGTGCCAGCATGATAGTTCCGGCGATGATCGGACACACCATCGCCATACATAACGGCCGTATTCACATACCTATTTACATCAGTGAGAACATGGTCGGTCACAAGCTCGGGGAGTTCGCTCCCACCAGGAAGTTCGGCGGTCACGCCGGACAGGAGCGCCGCTCCGGCGTAAGATAGGGAGGAATAGGATTATGGAGGCAAGAGCACGTGCCAAACAGGTCCGCGTCTCTCCTTTTAAGGTGCGCCAGGTGCTGCCTCTGATCAGGGGTAAGAAGGTGGGCGACGCTTTGGTCGTTCTCAGATACACCCCTAAGAAGGCTGCCAAGGTCATCGAGAAGGTGCTCAAGAGCGCCGTGGCCAACGCCGAGCACAACTACGGACTTGACATCGATAAGCTCGTGGTGGTCGAGGCCTTTGCCGATCAGGGGCCCAGCATGAAGCGTTTCCGTCCGGTGTCGATGGGTCGGGCCCATCCCTACCGCCATCGCACGAGCCACATCACCGTGTCGGTCGCCGAACGTTAAGGAGGGCTAAAGATGGGTCAGAAAGTACACCCCGTAGGATATAGAGTCGGCGTCATCAGGGACTGGGAGTCCCGTTGGTTCGCCGACGGCAAGAACTACGCCAAGAACCTTCACGAGGACCTCAAGCTTCGTGATTGGGTCAAGGCTCGTTGGGAGGGCGCAAGCATCTCCAAGGTCGAGATCGAGAGAGTGGGCAAGGTAATACGCTTTTCGATTTGGACCGCCCGGCCTGGTGTAGTTATAGGAAAAGGCGGTTCGGAGATCCAGAAGGTCAAGGACGAACTTCAGTCCATGACTGGCTCGAAGGTCATGATCAACGTCCAGGAGATCAAGAATCCCGAGGTCGAGGCCCAGCTGGTAGCCGAGAACGTGGCTGCCGCGTTGGAGCACAGGGTAAGCTTCCGTCGCGCCATGAAACAGTCCATCTTCAGGACCATGAAGGCCGGCGGCAAGGGGATCAAGATCCAGTGTGCCGGACGCCTCGGCGGAGCCGAGATAGCCAGAACCGAATGGTACAACGAAGGACAGCTGCCTCTTTCCACGCTTAGGGCCGACATCGATTACGGTCTGGCCGAGGCCAAGACCATGTACGGCGTCATAGGCGTCAAGGTCTGGATCTACAGGGACGAGAAGGCCATCAACACTCCTGCGCCGAGACAGCCCAGGAGGGGTCGTAGAGATGGGGGGCGTAGCTGATGTTGATGCCCAAGCGCACAAAATGGCGCAGACCTCATCGAGAGAAGCTTAAGGGAGACACCAAGGGCGGCGCCTACGTCGCCTTCGGAGAATACGGTCTTCAGGCTCTTGAGTGCGGCTATATAACCGCTCGTCAGATAGAGGCCACCCGTATCGCGATCACCAGGAAGCTTCGTAAGGGCGGTAAGGTTTGGATAAGGATATTCCCAGACGTGGCCTATACGAAGAAGCCTCTGGAGACCCGGATGGGTAAAGGTAAGGGGTCGCCGGAATTTTGGGTGGCTCCGGTCAAGAGGGGACGTATCATGTTCGAGGTTGCGGGGGTTTCCCGCGAGATCGTCGAGAGGGCCTTCAGAACGGCCTCCTACAAGCTTCCAATCAAGGTGAGGCTTGTGGCTCGGGAAGGTTTGGGTGGTGAGTAAGCCATGGATGCCAAGAGTCTGCGTGATTTGACAATAGAAGAGCTGCAGGAAAAGCATCGTCAGTACAAAGAAGAGCTCTTTAACCTGCGCTTCCAGAACGCCATCGGTCAGCTCAAGAACACGAGCAGGATCAAAGACGTCAAGAAAACCATCGCCAGAGTCCTTACCGTCGTTCACGAGAAAGAACAAGGTCTGGGAATCGGTGGAAGGAGGTAAGGACAGATGGAGACCCGTACACCCCATCGTAAAACCCGTGTCGGAACCGTAGTCAGCGACAAGATGGAAAAGTCCATCTCGGTCCAGGTTATCCGTCACGCCATGCATCCTCTCTATGGAAAGAGGATCATAAAATCCAAGAAGTTTATCGTCCATGACGAGGAGAACTCCTGTCGCATAGGTGACAGAGTCCTGATCGGCGAGGAGCGTCCCCTGAGCAAGACGAAGCGCTGGTCCGTCGTCAGGATAATCGAGAGAGCTCCCGTACTCGGAGATACAACCGAGTCTAAAGAGGAGGCGTAGATCATGATCCAGCTTCGTACCGTCCTCAACGTGGCGGACAACTCTGGAGCCAAGAAGATCATGTGCATCCAGGTCGTGGGCGGAAGCCGTCGCCGTTGGGGCGATGTCGGCGACGTCATAGTAGCCTCCGTCAAGGAAGCCATTCCCAACAGCAACATCCCCAAGGGGAAGGTGGTCAAGGCGGTCATAGTCAGAACAAAGAAGGAACATCGCCGTGTCGACGGATCCTACGTTCGCTTCGACGACAATGCCGCAGTGATCATCGACAACAACGGGGACCCCAGAGGAACCCGTATCTTTGGCCCTGTGGCCAGGGAACTTCGGGCCAGGAAATACATGAGAATTCTCTCTCTGGCTCCCGAGGTAGTGTAAGGGGGCACATGGTATGAACAGATTAAAAAAAGGCGATCGCGTCCGTGTGATCTCCGGTAAGGACAAGGGTAAAGAGGGCAAGGTCCTCAAGGTCCTCAAAAAGAAGGACAAGGATATGGTAGTGGTCGAGGGTGTCAACATGGCCTCCAAGCACGCCAAGCCCTCTCAGAAGAGCCCTCAAGGCGGCATCGTCAAGCAGGAGAACCCCATATACGCCTGCAAGGTCATGCTGGTCTGCCCGACCACCGGGAAACCCACCAGGGTCGGACATGCCTTCCTTGAGGACGGTCGCAAGGTCAGAGTCGCCAAGGTTAGCGGCGAGATCGTGGACCAGATCTAGCGGAGGAGGCACGGAAATGAAACCTCGTATGCTCGAGAAATATCAGGGCGAGGCTGCTCCGGCCCTTCATAAGGAGTTCGGCTATAGCAACCCAATGGAGATCCCTCGTCTCGTCAAGATAGTGATCAACATCGGAGTCGGTGAAGGCAAGCAGGATGCCAAGTACGTCAACGCAGCCATGTCCGAGCTGGCTACCATAGCGGGACAGCGCCCCATGATGAAGAGGGCCAAGAAGTCCATCGCCGGTTTCAAGCTCAGAGAGGGAGTTCCCGTCGGTTGTTCCGTGACCCTTAGGGGCAGTCGTATGTGGGAGTTCCTGGATAGGCTGGTCAGCGTCGTTCTCCCTCGTATCAAGGACTTCCGGGGCATATCCGGAAAGGCCTTCGACGGAAGGGGCAACTATAACCTCGGTCTCAAGGAACAGATAATCTTTCCAGAGATCGACTACGACAAGATCATGGTATCCAAAGGGATGAACATCACGTTCGTCTCGACCGCGAATACCGATGAAGAGGGACTGGCCCTGCTTTCCAAGCTGGGCATGCCCTTCGCAAGGTAGAGGAAGGGGTAACGGAGTATGGCCAGAAAAGCCATGGAGCACAAGGCGACTTTGACGCCCAAGTTCAAGGTACGTCAGCATAACAGGTGCCCTATCTGCGGCCGTGTTCACGGATATATGCGGAAGTTCAACATGTGCCGCTGCTGCTTCCGCAAGCTGGCGAGGGAAGGCAAGATTCCCGGCATCGTCAAGTCCAGCTGGTAGTCACTGAAAGGGGGCACACACGGGATGTACGTTAACGATCCTATAGCGGATATGCTCACTCGGATCAGAAATGCCAACATGGTGTATCATGATTCGCTGGACATTCCCATCAGCAAGACGAAGCTCTCCATAGCCAAGATACTCAAGGGCGAGGGCTATATCAAGAACTACAAGGTTATCAACGATCCTAAGAAACCCTACGGGATTCTGAGGGTGTTCCTCAGCTACGGTCCCAACAGGGAGAGGGTCATACAGGGACTGCGTCGCATAAGCAAGCCCGGACGCAGAATGTATGTAGGCAAGGACAAGCTGCCCAAGGTAATGGGCGGCCTCGGCATCGCCATCATCTCCACCTCCAGCGGTCTGAAGACTGACGCTGAAGCCAGAACCTCTGGCAGTGGTGGAGAGGTCGTCTGCTACATCTGGTAAGGGGGAGAGGTATACATGTCTAGAATCGGACTTAAACCCGTAACCCTTCCAAGCGGGACCACGGTCTCCGTAGCGAACGACAAGATCGTCGTCAAGGGGGCTAAGGGAGAGCTTTCCATGCCCACGATCCAGGATATCTCCGTCGAGATCTCCGATGGTATCGTCAAGGTAGCCAGGGCTAACGAACTCAAGAAGACCAAGTCGGCCCACGGGATGGTCCGTGCCATGATTCAGAACATGGTGATCGGAGTAACCGATGGCTACGAGATAAAGCTCGAGATCGTCGGAGTGGGGTACAGGGCTCAGATGCAGGGAAGCAACCTTCAGTTGAGCCTTGGATTTTCCCATCCGGTGATCCACGAGGCGCCAAAGGGCATAGAGTTCGCCACGGACGGTCCTACAAAGATAAGCGTCAAGGGAATCGACAAGCAGTTAGTCGGTCAGACCGCCGCTATCATCAGAGGATACCGTCCGCCCGAGCCCTACAAGGGCAAGGGCATCCGTTACGAGGGCGAGCACATAATTCGTAAGGCCGGCAAAGCCGGAGCCAAGTAGGGGTGATCGCATCATGATCAAGATAAAAGGCAGAAACAGGATGAGGGTCGTCCGTCATCTTCGGCTTCGTCGAAAGCTCAAAGGAACCTCCGAACGTCCCAGAATGTCGGTGTTCCGGAGCCTGAACGAAATCTACGTCCAGGTTATAGACGATACGGTGGGACGTACCCTGACATCGGCTTCCACCCTCGACAAGGCCCTCAAGGCAGAGCTCCAGGTCCACGGCACCGTGGACGCCGCTAAGGCGGTCGGTGAGCTCGTGGCTCGCAGAGCTCTGGACAAAGGGATCTCCGAGGTCGTCTTCGATCGGGGCGGTCATATGTATCACGGTCGCGTCAAGGCGCTGGCCGAGGCCGCTCGCGAGGCGGGCCTGAAGCTGTAAGGAGGATGGAGCATGAACGGTAGACAGTCAAACTCCGATATGCTGGAGCGCGTCGTCGCGATCAACCGGGTCAGCAAGGTCGTCAAGGGCGGAAAACGCTTCCGTTTCAGCGTCCTGGTTGTCGTCGGAGACGGTGAAAGCAAAGTAGGCGTAGGCATGGGCAAGGCCCGTGAGATCTCCGAGGCCGTACGAAAGGGCATAGAGGCCGCCAAGAAGGATCTCAGGGTGGTCAAGAAGGTCGGAAAAACCCTTCCCCATCCCATAATCGGTAAGTTCGGATCCGCCGAAGTCCTTCTCAAGCCGGCGGCCCCCGGTACGGGAGTCATCGCTGGCGGTGTCGTCCGAGCCATTATGGAGCTCGGTGGGGTCAAAGACGTTCTCACCAAGATCGTCGGACGTACCAACAACCCCATCAACGTGGCTCGTGCTACCTTGTCCGCGGTAGGTGCCCTTAGAACACCGGACGAGATCCTGGCGCTTCGCGGCAAGAAGCGCACCCAGGAAACCGCTTAGGATAGGTGATCGATATGGCTAAACTTATCATCACCTGGAAGAGAAGCACCATAGGTCGTCCTCCCAAGCAGGAGAGGACCGTCAAGGCTTTGGGCCTCAAGAAGCTAAACTCTACGGTGATCCACGAGGATACCCCTCAGATCAGGGGCATGGTGGCCAAAGTAGCTCACCTCGTCGAATGTTCGACCGTAGAGGAATAGGGAGGGAAGTCCAGTGAATCTCAACGATCTCCATCCCGCACCGGGAACGAAGAGAAAACCCAAAAGGGTCGGATGCGGCGCAGGATGCGGTAGCGGAAAGACCTCCGGTCGGGGACATAAGGGACAGAAGTCCAGAAGCGGAGGCGGAGTTCGCCCCGGTTTCGAAGGCGGACAGATGCCTTTGGTTCGCAGAACCCCCAAGAGGGGATTCAACAACGCTCGTTTCGGGACCTCCTACCAGGTTGTCAACCTGGATCTTCTCGAGTCCCGTTTCGAATCAGGTTCGGTCATCACCGCCGCCGAACTGGCCGCCAAGCGGCTTATAAGCGACGAAAAGGGCCTGGTGAAAGTCTTGGCGAAGGGGGACATTTCCAAGGCCTTGACCGTCAAGGTCAACGCTTTCAGCGCCGAGGCCATCAAGAAAATAGAGGCGGCCGGCGGGAAAGCCGAGGTGATCTGAGGTGCTGGATTCCTTCCGAGATGCATTCAGGCTTCCGGATCTTAAAAGGCGGATCCTCTTCACCATGGGGATGCTTTTCGTGTTCCGTCTCGGAGCTCACATTCCCACTCCTGGGATTGACTCCGCCGCCATGGCACACCTCTTCGAGGGAGGCGGCGTGCTCGGGTTTCTGGATATGTTCGCCGGAGGCGCGTTGAGACGATTCAGCATATTTGCTCTCGGTGTCGCGCCTTACATCAACGCCAGCATCGTCATGCAGCTTTTGGTGGTCGTGTTCCCGGCTCTTGAAAAAATGCAGAAGGAAGGACCGGAAGGACAGAAGAAAATCATTCAGATCACTAGGCTTAGCACCCTTGGTTTTGCCGCCATCCAGGCTGTAGGAATGGTCTTCTGGCTTCAGAGGGTCGGGGTGTTTTCCGGTGGCGCACTTGGCATGGTGACAGCTATTTTGACCATAATCGCAGGAGCCATAGCGGTTATGTGGTTGGGTGAGGAAATATCCGATCACGGAATAGGAAACGGAATCTCTCTGTTGATATTCGCCGGAATAGTGGCCAGAATACCTGAAGCCACCATAAGGACCTGGAACATGCTCCATCTCGGAGAGCTCCACGCCCTGATCGTTCTTTTGGCTCTGATGGTCATTATAGTGGTGGTGGCCGGTTGCATCGTCTTACAGGAAGGTCAGAGACGTCTTCCGGTTCAGTATGCCAAGAAAGTCGTCGGCAACAAAGTCTACGGAGGTCAGAGCACCTTCATTCCGTTGAAGGTCAACCAGGGAGGGGTCATGCCGATAATATTCGCCTCCTCCATATTGATCTTCCCCTACACGGTGCTTAAGTTTTTCTCCGGGGACATGGCGGTCAAGTTGCAGAATATGCTGGCTCCCGGTAGCTGGCTCTATTCGGTGCTCTACGTCGCCTTGATACTGTTCTTCGCCTACTTCTACACCGCTATGGTCTTCAACCCCAGCGACGTGGCGAACAACATGAAGAAATACGGCGGCTTCATCCTCGGCATACGTCCTGGAAAGCCCACCTCGGACTACATCGAAAAGGTAATGTCCAGGATCACCCTGGGCGGTGCTCTTTTCCTCGCCGTCATAGCCCTGATTCCTACGGTGATGACCAATCTTATGGGGATAACCAGCTTCTACTTCGGTGGAACCGCAGTCCTCATAGTGGTCGGAGTCGCCCTGGATCTCGTACATCAGGTCGAAGGTCAGTTGCTGATGAGACATTACGAGGGCATCCTGAAACGCCGTAACGGCGCCGGTGCCGGTATCCTGAGGTTCTAGGCGGTGTCGATATGAGAATCATTCTCCTCGGACCTCCCGGAGCAGGTAAAGGAACCCAGGCGGAAAGGATAACGGAGCGCCATGCGGTGGCTCACATATCGACCGGCGACATACTCAGGGCCAACGTCAAAGCCGAGACCGAGCTGGGATGTAAAGCCAAGGGCTACATGGACGCGGGAAAACTCGTCCCCGACCAGATCATAGTCGAGATGATGGAGGAGCGTCTTAAGGAAAGCGATTGTTCCGAGGGGTTCCTTCTCGACGGATTTCCCCGGACGGTGGCTCAGGCGGAGGCTCTGGATGCCATGCTGAAAAAGCTTGGACTCATCCTGGACGGGGTGGTGCTTCTGGACGTCGACGACGAGACCGTCGTCAAACGTCTCTCCGGACGCAGAATGTGCAAGGGCTGCGGAAAGATCTTCAACGTCACCTTCAAGCCTTCCGCAAAAGGAGACCTCTGCGATCAATGTGGAGGAGAGCTCTACCAGAGGGACGACGACCGCGAGGAAGTTATTCGAAACAGGTTGGCTGTCTATCACGATCAAACGGCTCCCCTAGTCTCCTACTACGAGGATAGAGGGCAGCTTCATAGGATAGACGCGGTGGACGGCGACGACGTCCCCGATAAGATCGATTCCATCGTCGGACGGGTCTAATGATCTCGATCAAAAAGACCCGTGAGATAGAAAAGATGCGCCGGGCCGGTCGTATAGTGGCCGATGTGATCATGCTCCTCAAAGAGCTGATCCGGCCCGGCATAACGACCGCCGATATAGATAGAGCGGCGGAGGATTATATCCGGGAAGCCGGAGCCTATCCCTCTGAAAAGGGGTACAAGGTTCCGGGAATACCGGAACCTTACCCTGCATCAGTATGTACCTCGATAAACGACGAGGTGGTGCACGGGATCCCGAGCGAGGATCGGTACCTTGAAAACGGTGACATCGTCAGCGTCGATATAATGGCCTGCTACGACGGTTATCACGGAGATGCCTGTTACACCTATCCGGTGGGAGATATCTCCGAGGCTCGCAAAAGCCTTCTTAGGATAACCAAGAAGAGTCTGGATCTTGCCTTAGAGGCAGCCAGGGCAGGAAATACCCTGGGCGATATCGGGAACGCCGTTGAATCTCTGGTCATACCCTCGGGCTACGGTCTGGTAAGGGAATACTCGGGACACGGCATAGGAAAGAGGCCTCATGAGGCTCCTATGGTCCCCAACTACGGACGACCGGGACGGGGAATAACCCTGAAAGCCGGCATGACCTTGGCTATAGAGCCCATGGTTATGGCCGGACGAGAGGAACTTGTCCAAGGTTCGGATGGTTGGCTTGTCTCCACCGCCGACGGATCCGATGCGGCCCATTTTGAGAGAACAGTCCTCATAACCGAGGGAACCCCCGAGATCCTCACTCCCTGGGAAGACTAAGGAGGGAAATCCATGGCCAACAAAGACGATGTTATCCAAGTACGCGGAGTAGTCGTAGAGCCTCTACCTAACGCTATGTTCAAGGTTAAGCTTGAGAACGACCACAAGATACTGGCCCACGTGTCCGGTAAAATGAGAATGCATTTCATAAGGATATTGCCAGGAGACAAGGTTTTGGTGGAGCTTTCGCCCTACGACTTGACAAGAGGACGAATCATCTATAGATATAAGTAGTTTTTTCGTCCGTTCTAAAACTCCGTTTCCTAGAGGAAGACGAGCAGGAGGAGCGTATATCATGAAAGTCAGATCTTCGGTAAAACCGATATGTGAATATTGTCGTGTGATAAAGCGGAGAGGCGTGGTCAGAGTCATCTGCAGCCGTAACCCGCGTCATAAGCAGCGTCAGGGAGCGAGGAGGTAAGGCGATGGCCCGTATTGCAGGAGTCGATCTGCCCCGCGAGAAGAGGGTTGAAATAGGTCTAACCTATATATTCGGAATAGGTCTGACCACGTCGAAGAAGATCTTGGCCACTACCGGTGTAAATCCCGATACCAGGGTTAAGGATCTGACCGAAGAGGAGACCCAGAAGCTTCGGTCAGAGATCCAGAACGGCTACACCGTTGAGGGTGATCTTCGTCGAGAGGTGACCATGAACATAAAGAGGCTCATGGACATCGGTTGCTATCGGGGTATCCGTCACAGACAGGGTCTTCCCCTTCGAGGCCAGCGGACCAAGACCAATGCCAGAACCAGAAAAGGTCCGAAACGAACCGTTGCCGGCAAGAAGAAATAGCCGGGAGTCAAAGGAGGTAGACCTTCGTGGCCAAGCGTACTCAGCGTAGAGGCAAGAGAAAAGAGAAAAAGAATATATCCTACGGAGTTGCTCACGTATTTTCCACTTTCAACAACACCATCGTGAGTATAACCGACAAGGGAGGAGCCGTTATTTCATGGGCTTCCGGCGGTAACGTAGGATTCAAGGGAACCAGAAAGTCCACTCCCTTTGCGGCTCAGATCGCCTCGCAGCAGGCGGCCAAAGCCGCACAGGATCACGGACTTAAAGAGGTAGACGTCATAGTCAAGGGCCCCGGTCCTGGCCGAGAGTCCGCCATAAGAGCCCTCCAGGGTGCGGGACTTCAGGTCAACAGCATCAGAGACGACACACCGATCCCCCACAACGGATGCCGTCCTCCCAAGAGACGTCGCGTATAGTCGTGTCTTGCGGTCACGGAATCCATATGTGGCCGGCGGTCATAAGGAATGGGAGAAAAGACGATTTATCAGCGAAAGGTGTTGGGATCATTGGAGTTTATGAGGCCTGAAATCCGAGTTGAGGAATGTTCGGCGACCAGTGCCAGGATCGTCGTCGGTCCCCTGGAGCGGGGGTTCGGCGTAACCATAGGTAACGCCCTCCGCAGGGTATTGTTGTCCTCCATCAAGGGGGCTGCCATCACCTCGGTGCGTATCGACGGCGTCGTCCATGAGTTCAGCACCATCCCTGGGGTCGGGGAGGACGTCATCGAGTTGCTGTTGAACCTTAAGCACGTTCCGATACGGTCTTACAGCCCTGAAGTCAGGGTGCTGAGACTCGAGGTCGAGGGAGAGCGGAGGGTAACAGCCGCCGATTTTCAACCCGACAGCGAGATCGAGTTTGTCGATCCCGACGCCTACATCTGCACCTTGGCAGAGGGAGCTCGTCTCTCACTGGAAGTCTATATCGAACAAGGAGTAGGTTATGCGCCTGCGGATAGGCCTAAACCGGCCTATCTGCCGATGGACTCTTTGTTGATAGACGCCATCTTCACCCCGATACAGAGGGTCAAGTACGAGGTCCAGGCAGAGAGGGTTGGCCAGAGGACTGACTACGAGAGGATCGTCATGGACGTCGACACCAACGGAGTGGTAAAGCCCGATTTGGCGGTAGCCGAGGCGGCTAGACTCCTGAGGAAATATTTCACCATAGTTGTGGAGGAAATCCAGAAGTTACACCCATCGGAGCATACTGATCCCGAGATCGTGGAGTCTCAGGAGATCTCTGTGGTAGAAGAAGAGACGGAAAACGAGCAGGAAAGCGAGGAGAATACCTTCCTTTCCAGAGGTGTTCGAGATCTCGAACTCTCCATCAGAAGCGAAAACTGCCTCCTGCGAGGGGGTATCCACACCATCGGCGACCTGGTGAGTCGCGGGAGGGACGATCTCCTTAAAATCCGTAATCTCGGAAAGATCTCCCTCAGAGAAATCGAGGAAAAGCTGGAGAACCTCGGTTTCTCGCTCCAGGACGAAAAAACTGGAGACACAACGGACAAGGAGGACGAGTCTGAATGAGACATCGAGTCGATAGAAGAAAACTCGGTCGCCACGGCAGCCATCGTAGGGCCATGTTGGCCAACATGGTAGCCAGCCTTATCATCGAGGAAAGAATCGAGACCACGGTGGCAAAGGCCAAAGAGGTGCGCCGAGTGGCGGAAAAGATCATCACGAGAGCCAGGGGAGGATCCCTTCACGATAGAAGGATCGTAATCTCCAAGATGAACCACAAGGTCGCTGTCAACAAGCTTTTCGACGACGTAGCCAAACGCTATTCCGAGCGTCCCGGCGGTTACACCCGTATCGTCCGTACGGGGTATCGTAACGGCGACGCCGCTCCTATGGCGGTAATTTCCCTGGTCTAGAGGATGGACGAACTCTCCATTGTCTCACTCGATAACGTAGGCTACTCCTACGTCGAGGAAGGCAATCCCGCCCTCAGGGAAATATCCCTGGAGGTGCGACGGGGCGAGTGGCTTGCTCTTTTGGGCGGCAACGGCTCCGGCAAGTCCACGCTGGCAAAACACCTTAACGCCCTGCTCGCTCCGATGCAGGGCGCTTGTTTTATATCCGGAATGGACAGCGGAGACGAAAGGAACCTCTGGGAGATAAGAAAGACCATCTCGATGGTATTTCAAAACCCGGAAAATCAAATCGTCTCCACGGTGGTGGAGGACGACACCGCCTTCGGACCGGAAAACCTGGGCCTCCATCCCGACGAGATCGAGAACAGAGTCAAAAAGGCTCTCGGTATCGCGGGATTGAGCGATAAAGCTAAATCTGCATCCTACACCCTATCGGGAGGCCAGAAGCAACGTCTGGCTATCGCAGGCGCCATCGCCATGGAACCTCCCTGTATAGTCCTGGACGAACCTACCGCTATGCTCGATCCTCAGGGACGAGGCGAGGTAATGGCCCTTCTGGAGGATCTTCACGGTCACGGAATAACTATAATCCACATAACCCACAGGCTTGAGGAGATACGAAAAGCGACCAGAGCGGTCGTTTTGCAGGCAGGTCGGTTGATCTGGGACGGACTTCCCGAGGACCTGTTCAAAGAGCCTGAACTGACTTCGTGGGGACTGGAGCTTCCTCCTATAGTCTCTTTCTGGCGTCGTCTCAGGGAACGGGGTCTATGTAAGGACGACGTCATTCCCACCGTCGAAGGGTTGGTGAACCGACTATGTCGATAGAAGTGAGCAACCTGATCCATATCTACCATAGAGGGACCCCGCTGGAGACCGTGGCTCTGAGAGACGTATCCTTGGAGATACCCGGCGGAGGATGGATCTCCATAGTCGGCCATACCGGAAGCGGCAAATCCACCTTGGCGCAACATCTAGACGCTCTCCTGCTTCCCGATGAAGGCAGCGTCGTGGTCGACGGCCTATCCACGGACGTAAAGAAAGACCTCAGAAAGATCAGACGGAAGGTCGGATTGGTCTTCCAATATCCGGAACAACAGCTTTTCGCCGAAACCGTCAGGGAAGAGCTCTCTTTCGGTCCTAAAAACTGGGGAGAAATCGACGACCTCGATCGAACCCTGGCTGAGGTCATGGAGCAGGTCGGACTGGACGAATCCTATCTGGAAAGGTCTCCATTTAAATTGTCTGGTGGCGAGAAAAGGAGGGTCGCCATAGCCTCTGTCTTGGCGGTTAAGCCCTCCTATCTGGTCTTGGACGAGCCCACCGCAGGGCTGGACGCCTCGGGCCGTCATCGTCTGGTAGAACTGCTTTCCAGAATACACGAAAACGGGACGGCGGTCATAATGGTGACCCACGATCTAGAGATAGCTCTGGATCTGAGCGATAGAATAATCGCTCTCGAAAAAGGGACGATAGCCTGTCAGGGAACTCCGGAGGAAATAGTCCTCTCCTTGGAAAATCAACCTGTCTCCGGTCTGGTCCTACCCGATATATGTAAAATTTGGTTGGGCGTTAGAAAGAAAGGCATGGAGGTTCCCTTCAGCTGCGACCCCCTCTACCTTGCGGACTTTATCGCTGATAGGAGCTGATCGGTTTGAGATTTCTGGACAACCTGAGTTTCGGACAGTACATACCGGCGGATTCCCCCGTTCATAGAGGGGATCCCAGGTGTAAAATCCTGTCGATCCTGATCCTCTTGACCGGTGTATTTCTGGTGGATTCCCCCGTAGGGTTTATCTTCTGGGGGGGGCTGCTGTGGATGTTGAGCCTCATCTCGAAAATAGGCATCCCCGTTCTTCTCAGGACGGTAAGGCCTATAATGTTTCTTATAATCTTCACCGCTCTTATCAACCTGTTTTTTACCTCCGGAATCCCTCTGGTAGAATTAGGTCCCCTATCGATTACGAAAGAAGGAGTGCGATTAGGCGCCTATATGGCCCTTCGGCTGTTGTTTCTGATCCTCTTCGCCAACCTATTGACCTTGACCACTAGCCCCATGGCATTGGCTGACGGCATAGAATCTCTGTTGTCCCCCTTTAAAAGAATGGGGCTACCAGCACATGAGATGGCCATGATGATGACCATAGCCCTAAGATTTATCCCCACTCTGATGAACGAGACCGACAGGATAATGAAAGCTCAGCTGGCAAGAGGGGCCGATCTCGATAGAGGAGGATTGATTAAGAGACTAAAGGCCTTTATACCCGTACTTATTCCTCTGTTCGTGATAGTATTTCAGAGGGCCGACGATCTCGCCGTAGCAATGGAGGCCAGATGCTACAGGGGTGGAGGAGGGCGAACCAGAATGCGTCCTTTCACCTGGGGGATAGGTGAGACCCTGTCCTTAAGTTTCGTCCTGACCGTGGTGACGGCTTTGACCATCCTTGAAAGGCATATCGGGCTATGAAGTATGCATTGGAGCTATCCTACGAAGGCAACTATTTTTCCGGCTGGCAGCTGCAACCGGACTCGATAACGGTGCAAGAAGTTCTCGAGAAAGCCCTTACGGTTCTAGAAAGAGCTCCCGTCAGGGTTTCCGGCGCTGGAAGAACCGACAGCGGAGTCCATGCGAGAGGTCAGGTGGCATCCTTCGAGCTATCGAAAACGTGGGATCCCTACAGGCTCGTCCTTGCGATAAACGCCCATCTTCCAGAACACGTCTCGGTTATGAGGGCTTCTGCGGTCCCGAACTATTTCGACGCCAGACGGAGCGCTCTATGGAGGGAATATACCTATTTCGTATGGCATGGGCCTTCCTGCTTTCCCCATATCCGAGAAATGGTCTGGTGGAGAAAGAAGGACGACTGGGACATGGATGCGGTCGACGGATGTTGCAGGGCTTTGGTCGGGAAACACGATTTCAGCGCCTTCTGCAAACTCTCCGAATGTCCTGAAAACGCCGTAAGGACACTGTACAGGGTAAGACACATGAGGAGAGGAAGGTTGTCTATCTTCAGGATAAGGGGCAGAGGATTTCTTACCAACATGGTGAGGATAATCCTCGGAAATGTCGACGCCGTCGCGACCGGGAAGAAAAGGCTAGAGTGGTTCGAAAAATTGCTTCTCGGAGGAACGAGAGTAGACTCTGCTATGACGGCTCCCGCTTCGGGATTATTCTTTTGGCGGGTTGGCTACGACGATTTTTAACGGTAGAATCGTAGACGTTATCGTGTTCGAAGATTTAAGTCGTAATTGAGGAGGAGACTGCCACGTGTTTGGTTTGGGAAACGATATAGGCATAGACCTGGGGACGGCGACGGTCCTGATCTACGTCAAGGGTAAAGGTGTCGTCCTTCGGGAGCCCTCGGTCGTGGCGGTGGATCAGGAATCGGGTAAAATCCTGGCCGTAGGGTACGAGGCGAAGAACATGGTAGGACGGACTCCGGGAAACGTCGTATCGGTCCGCCCACTTAGAGACGGCGTTATCGCTGACTATACGATGACCGAGACCATGCTCAGATATTTCATGAGACGGGTCAACACCGGTATTCGCAGATTTTTCAGGAATAGGGTCATGATCTGCGTGCCCTCCGGGGCCACGGATGTCGAGAGGCGAGCCGTCCTGGAGGCTGCCGTCGAGGTGGGAGCCAGAGAGGCCTATCTCATAGAGGAGCCCATGGCAGCGGCCATTGGAGCCCAGTTGAACGTCGAGGAGCCCAGAGGTAAAATGGTCGTCGATATAGGCGGCGGTACCACCGACATAGCGGTGATATCCTTAGGCGGTATCGTTATATCGAAATCGCTGCGAATCGGAGGAGACAAGTTCGACGAATGCATAATGCGCTACCTTCGTAGACAGTACAACCTCGCCATAGGCGAGCAGATGGCAGAAAACCTGAAGATAATGATCGGGACCTGCCTCGCCGACGGGGAGGAGACGGAGATGACCTTGAAGGGCAGGGATCTGGTCCAGGGACTGCCCCGACAGATCGACGTAAGTAGCCGAAGCGTCTGTTCCGCCATAGGGGAGAGAGTCCAATCAATAGTCGACGGGGTGAGAAACGTTTTGGAGCTCACGCCGCCGGAGCTTTCCGCCGATATTATAGACGGAGGGATAGTTCTTACCGGAGGAGGATCCCTTTTGAGGGGGCTGCCGGAGCTCATATCAAGGCAGACCGGAATCAGATGTTTCGCGGCGGATCAGCCTACCGAGTGCGTTGCCTTGGGAACGGGAATAGCCCTGGCGAACATTAACAGGCTGCTGGCTTCAGGAAAGGGAGGAATCCTGTTCTCGGCCAGAAGAGGACGTCGCCGTCGTTGGTGAGGAGGGACATTAAGAGTGCATAAAGGCATTTACGCCGGAGTATCGGCCATGATGGTACAGCAGGGAGCTACCGACTGTGCCGCCAACAACCTAGCGAACGTCGACACCGCCGGGTTCAGGGCTAGAAAACCTATAACAAAGTCGTTTCCAGAGGTCCTGATGGAAAGGGTCGATCCCGCCAAGGGACAGGGAGAGATCCCGCCTTGGCCTTGGAGGAGTCACCCTATCGGAAGCGCCTCCATGAATCAGGTGCTTTCCGAGACATATATGTCCACCGATGAGGGGAGCCTCCAGGTCACGGACTCCCCGTTGGACGTTGCCTTGAACGACGGGAACGGTTTTTTCGTGCTTCAGGACGGAGAGGGTAACCAGTTTTACTCCCGATCCGGTCACTTCCTCGTCAACGAAGGAGGCCAACTGGTCAACCCCGACGGGTATCTGCTCGTGGGAGACGGAGGTCCTATCGAGGTTGGAGAGGCCGCTGCCGTATCATTCACCGATGACGGACAGATAATCGCGGACGGGGTCGCCGTGGCTCAGATGGACATCGTGGGATTCGACTCACCTACCGCCCTCAGACAGATGGGTAAAAACCTTCTGGCCGAAACGGAGGATTCCGGAGCTCCTGTTCCCTTTGAGGCTCCTCAGGTGGCTGTAGGGGTACTGGAGCGTTCCAACGTCAACGTCGTCGAGGAGATGGTTCGCCTTATAGAGGCCCAGAGAGCATACGAGGCCGCATCGAAGGGAATCCAGACTTCCGACGACATGACCGGACAGCTCATAACGTCCTTGGCTAAGCCTTAAGGAGGATAAATCATGATAAGATCTCTTTGGACCGGCGCGACCGGAATGATAGCCCAGCAGACCAACCTAGACGTTACCTCCAATAATCTGGCCAACGTCAACACAGTGGGCTTCAAGAAGGTGAAGACCAACTTCGCCGACCTTCTCTATCAGATAAACCGCGAACCCGGTGCTCCTGTCGAGGGAGGGACCACGGTTCCCACGGGAATACAGGTGGGGCTGGGTGCCAGGGTTACCGGAACCTCCAGGATAACCACTCCCGGTAGTTACGAAATCACCGATGCGCCTCTGGATATCGCCATAGAGGGAAATGCCTACTTTCAAGTCGTCCTTCCCAACGGGGATATCGCCTACTCGGCCAACGGAGAATGGCAGAGAGACGGCGACGGTCAGGTAGTCACCTCGGACGGATATCTTCTGGAGCCCGCCATAGTCATACCCGAGGATGGAACGGACATAACCATAAGCTCCACCGGACAGGTCTACGTAACCCAGCCCGGCGACGACGAACCCCAGGAGATCGGTCAGATAGAGCTGGTCCGTTTCGTGAACCCTGCCGGTCTTAGAGCGATAGGGCGCAACCTGTTCAGGGAAACCGCCGCCAGCGGAGACCCTCAGGTGGGTAATCCGGGAGACGATGGTTTTCCCACCTTGCAGCAGGGCATACTCGAGAGATCGAACGTTCAGGTCGTGGAGGAAATGGTCAACCTCATAGTCGCTCAGAGGGCTTACGAGGCCAACTCCAAGACCATCCAGACCGCCGACAGACTTCTGGAAGTTGCAAACGGCCTCAAACGTTAACAATAGGAGGATTCTGGATGGTTTCCTCAAACGCCGGGCGGCGGGTCCTCCTGAGGGCCCGCCTCTGTCGTATAATAGCCTTGATGGCGATCTTCTCCGTATTGTCCTTTTCGACCGAGGCATTGGAGCTTTCGGTGGAGATAAACTCGGGGGTGGTCGTCCCGTCTGGACCGATCAGGCTGAAGGACGTCGCCTACGTCGCCTGCGACTCTCCTGAGATATTGACCGGAAGTTCCTCCTCCATATTGAGGTCTTCTGGAAATGTCATCACCCCGGAGGACGTCGTTGTGGCCCTCACTCAGGCCGGTATAGGCGGAGTCTCTCTTCGGCTGCTCATGGCTGATCGGGTCCCGTTTCGACGTGAAAACGACGTCGAGCGATGGCTCAGGAACTACTCTGGATGGACGGGAGCTCTCGAGGTAGAGTCCGACGCCTTCCCCTCGGGAGGAAGGCTGATACCTCCCGACTCCCTCTATCCCGGAGCTCAAGCGGTAAACCTCAGGTTCGACGTGGCCGGAGTAGAGCAGATATGTCCCGCCAGGTTACGATGGCTTCTTCCTGCGGTTGTGGCCGATAGCTATCTCAGAAAAGGAGTATATATAAAAAACACCGACCTGGCGGTCACGGTAGTAGAGGTGAGGAGAAACAGAAAATATTACGACGACCCCAAAGACCTGGTTGGGATGACTGTGGAGAGGGACATGGCCAGAGGCGATCCCTTTACCGTAAGGATTACCGAGGAACCCGAGCTGGTTCGAACCGGCGACATCGTTCGGCTTCTGTATCGTAGCGGCTCTTTATTGGTCTCGACGTCGGGAAGAGCCATGGACAGAGGTGCTTTGGGAGATAGAATAAAGGTCCGTAACGATAAAACCAGAAAAATAGTGTTCGGAATAGTGACCGGGCCTGGAACCGTGGAGGTGAGTGAATGAAATCCTTAACTATAGTGATGTTGGCCGTCTGTCTGGCCTCTGCTCCGATCTCCTGCGTATCAGGTCAATCCCTATGGCAGGACGGCACGAACTACATAGGGGATGACAGACCGTCCAGAGTGGGGGACATCGTCATGGTCGAGGTCGACGAAAGAAGCGACACCGAGGACGAGGCCAAGACGGAGACCACCAAAGAGGGTGGAGCGAACGTAAGCGAGGGAACCGGTATATTGGACTTCATCAAGGGGCTGAGCCTTACGTCCAGCACGACCAGCACAGGGGACGGATCTTCTGAGAGAAGCTACAGGACCAGGGCCAAGGTCACCTGCGTCGTGACGGAAGTGCTCCCGAACGGCAACCTGATCATAGAGGGAACCAGAGATCTTCAGACTCACGGCGAAACCCTGAAAATGAGGTTCAGAGGGGCTATCAGGCCTCAGGACGTCGACGGAGATAACACTATCTCCAGCGAGAGAGTCGCTAACGTGGACCTCATAGTCGACGGCAAGGGCACCCTTACCAGGCTTCAAAAGCCCGGCATGTTGACCCAGATCCTGCAGGCAATCTTCTAGGAGGTCCCGATATAGATGAAGATAATAAAAGCGATACTTTTGTCCCTTGCTGTGTCTCTTTCCGTGGTCGGGCTGAGCGTAGGCGCCCCCGTAAGTCCGGAGGTTCGCATAAAGGATCTTGCCGATATCGAAGGGGTCAGGAGCAACCAGCTCTCCGGAGTCGGTGTGGTGATGGGACTACAGGGTACGGGGGACAAGTCGAACATGTCCATACAGGTCCTTCGCAACCTTATGCGCCGTTTCGGTGTGACCCTGTCGGATAAGGACGTCAAGAGCAAAAACGTCGCCATGGTGGCTGTTACGGCCGAGCTGCCTCCTTTCGTTCGCTCCGGACAGACGGTGGACGTCACCGTAAGTACCTTAGGAGACGCCAAGAGTCTTCAAGGAGGCGTCCTTCTCCAGACACCTCTCAAGGCGGCGAACGGCAACGTCTACGCCGCCGCCCAGGGTCCGGTTTTGGTCGGCGGATTCTCCGCCGGCAGAGGGGGCTCAAGCGTCACCAAAAACGTCGTTACCGTGGGACGCGTCGACGGCGGAGCTATCGTTGAAAGAGACGTCTCAACCGAATTTTCCTACGGAGGAAGACTTTCCCTTCTGCTGAGGAACCCGGATTTCACCACCTCCAGGAGGATAGCCGACGCCATAAACAAGAAGTTTGGATCGATAGCCTCCGCCGTGGACGCCGGACGGGTTCAGATACAGCTCCCAGGATCCTACGGGGCCTCGCCTTCCGCCTTCATAGCCGACATGGAGAACATGAGGGTTACGCCGGATATGCAGGCCAAGGTCGTGGTAAACGAGAGGACCGGAACCGTAGTGATGGGAGGGAACGTCCAGATCAGCTCCGTCGCGGTGGCTCACGGAGACCTGACCGTCAGGATCGATCAGGAAAATCAGGTATCCCAACCGGATCCTTTTTCTCGAGGGGTTACCATGCCATACGCCAACGACACGGTACAGGTGGAGGAAAAGAGAGGTTCCTTCATAAAGATGGAATCCACCACCACGGTAGATCAGTTGGTGGACGCGATCAACGCGGTAGGAGCGTCTCCCAGAGACGTTATAGGAATATTGCAGGCTATAGATAGAGCCGGTGCGCTTCACGGCGAACTGGACGTCATGTAAGGAGGAATCCGAGGTGAAGATAGACAACTCCGAACTATCGGCCCTCAGTTTAAACGGAGGACGAAAAAAAGACCCTCATGAAACTCTCAAGAAGGCCTGTCAGGATTTCGAGAGCGTCTTCATGGCCCAGACCTGGAAAGAGATGATGAAACAGGCTCGGGAGATAGGCGGTAAAGACGAGGACGACCGTCCCTTCGGAATATTGGAAGACCTCTCCGTGGAGATGGCCTCGGAAGCTCTGGCGGGACAGAACGAAAACGGTCTTTGGAAAGTACTTTACGATTCCCTGGCGTCCTCCTTGCCCGACGAAGATACCGGAAAATCATGAAGCCATCCTCTCCCTGGTGGTCCGAGGGGCTTAGATTCTCCTGTGCAGGCTGTGGAAGATGCTGCAGAGGGGAGCCCGGGGCTATCTTTTTTTCCAGATACGAGGAGATGAGGATCGCATACTGTCTGGGGCTGTCCTTGGGGGAGTTTCGCAGAAGATACGTAACCGGTAGATGGGGATTGCCCAGCATCGACGAGAGATGGAACGGCGAATGCCTTTTCTACGATCCCGTCACCGCCAGATGCCGTATATATCCGACTCGTCCCCTACAGTGCAGGACATGGCCCTTCTGGCCGGAGATACTGGATAGTTCGGAATCCTGGCGAAAGGCCTCTAGAATGTGTCCCGGAATGGATCAGGGAGTCATGCACGATGCCTCTGAAATAAGGAATGTGTTGGATTCCTACGTCAAATATCTCGGGGAGTTGGTAAATTGACCTCCTTAGCAGATGCCTTGCCGGAGATGAATTGGCAGCTTATCTTCTTCACCGTCCTTCTAAGCGCCCTGGTGGCCTTCCTGGGTGACATGTTAGGCATGAAGATCGCCAAAAAAAGGGTAACACTTTTCGGCTTGAGGCCCAGACATACCAGTACCCTTATAACAGCCATAACCGGCATGGTCATAGCCATGGGGATAATGACCGCTCTGGCGGTGACTTCCGATACCGTCAGAACCGCTCTTTTCAGCTTGAAATACGTTCAGAGGCAGGTCCTGGATCTGACCTCCCAGCTTCAGGAGGCCCGAGACGAATCGGATCTCATGGGTATCCGCTATGTCGAAAGCCTTCAGAAACTGGAAAACAGCGAGAAGGAACTGGCTCAGGTGAACGAAAAGCTGAACTCTCTCACCCCGGAACTCGAGGCTACGAAAGAGGAGATATCCGAGTTGCGATCTCAGAGGGAGGAGCTTGAGAAACAGATAGAGGCTCTTCGTTCCGAGGCGTTAAACCTTCGTAGGGGACTGGAGGCGGTCAGAGAAGGACGAGTAGTGGCCTTTGCGGATGAACTTCTGGCTCAGGAGACAGTTCCGGAGGGAGCCTCCAGGGAAGACCTGCTCTCGATAATGTCCAATCTGAGGAATAAAGTGAGGTTCATAGTCTCCAGACGAGCCTCCATCTCTCCGGAGGATATCTCCGTCGGAAAGGACGAGCAGGAGGAGGAGCGGGTCATCTCCAGATGTCTCGTCATAAACAGCAGAAAGGTCGTTCGGGCCAGAGCTCTTTCCAACGTGGTCGCCGGGGAGCCGGTTATCCTCAGCTACAGGGTTTACGAGAGCGTTAGGGTCTATAAAAAAGGCGAGTTAGTTTTCAGAAAAGCGGTCCCCCCTGTGAGCGACGTAGCCGAGGCGGAAGGTGCCCTTCACGAGGTGCTCAGGGAGGTAAACCCCATAGCGGTCGGAGACGGGATCCTGAGAGACCCCTTCACCAGGACGGTGGGACAGATAGACGCCACCGATTTCTACGAGGCGGTGGACAGTCTTAATGAGACCAAGGGCTCCCAGATAATAGTGTCGGTTCTGGCCGCCGAGGACATATACACCGAGGGACCGGTCAGGGTCACTTTGGCGATCGGCCTCGACGAGAGGTAGACCAGATGGACCGGGAATATCTTTATTACGACAGTAAAATAGGACTTTCCTCCGAGGAGCTTCAGGGTTTGTATCGATTTACCCGATGGGGAAGAAGCCGTTCCGTCTCTCAGATAGAGAGGATGCTAGATGGGACGGATCTCTGCTTTTCCGTCCGTCACGAGGGGGAACTGGTGGCGTTTTGTCGTATCATCACCGATTTCGTCTTCAGGGCCTCTCTGTGGGACGTGGTGGTCCATCCGGACCATCAGGGGCAAGGGCTCGGTTCCAGCCTGATGGGGTATGCTCTGGAACACCCTGCCATAAGGAATATACCTATGATAACCACCTATAGCAGCGAGCTGGGTCCATTTCTGGCCAACATGGGGTTCGAGCCCAAAGAAGGAATGATGATGTTGCTTCGGTGTCCCATAGAATACTCATGACTCCGATCGAACTCTTTATGCATTTCCTGTGGCCCGTAAGCTGTCCCGTTTGCGGAAAGATGGGCAACGTTCTCTGCCGATCCTGCTCGGACGAAATGGTTCAGAATAGCCCTTTACTATGTCTGGTGTGCGGAGAGCGGATCCCCTGTCACCTTCACTATCGACGTTATCCTTACGTTTCGGGGGCCCTGCATTCCGGCATGGTTAGGGAATTGGCGTTGTCTCTGAAATATCAGGGTAAATCGGGAACGGGGAGGATAATGGGACGGTCCTTGGGATCCGTAATAACCATGCCCTTTCCCCAAAACCGCATAGTGCCCGTTCCGCTCCATCGTGGAAGCAACAGAAAATATAACCAATCGCGATGGCTGGCCTTGGGAATTTCGGATGTTTGGGGTGTGATCCTGTCGGATCACCTGAAGTGGAGGATATCGGAAAAACAGTCACTCCTTGGAGCCGAGGCCAGAAGGAATATGCCGGAAGGCGCCATCCTGTGGAGAGGCCCGAACCTGAAGGGACAGAACTGCACCCTTGTCGACGACGTAAAGACGACCGGGACCACCCTTCTTAGAGGAGCCGAGGCTCTTTACGATGCCGGTGCCGAGAGGGTTTTATCCATTACTTGGAGTCGGTCGATAAACGCTAACGAGAGAGGAGATCTACCATGGAGCTGAAGCACTGTAGAATTTGCGACAAAGTCTTTGCCACCGTCTCGTCGGATATATGCCCCTCCTGTTGGGATGAGCTGGAAGAAGTCTACATGAACGCCAGGAAGGCCATCAGGGATAACTGGAAATCTCGATGGGACATTTACTCCTTGGCCGAGGCGTTGGACGTAGACGAGATGTACCTGGAAGTGCTGGTGGACCAGGGGCGACTGGACCTCTCAGTCGAAGGAGACGGCAAGCCCCGTTGTAAATCCTGCGGAGCCGAGGTCTACCCTGGACAGGAGTACTGCGACTCATGTAGGGGTAAGTTGATAAAGGGTTTTTCATCCGATGGAGAGCACAAGAAAAAAACCATGTTCCGACAGGAACGAAGGGATCGGAAAGAATAAATCCTGCAAACTTCGACCTATTAAGGAGTCGGGCTCGAAATCCGATACATAACCAGATGATCCTGGGGGGGATATCACTATGATCGATAAAATAGTAGGATCTTACTTATACAACGGCGGTTCTCCCGTAAAGAACCGTAAAAAACTCGACTCCGACGGTGTTAAGCCTCAAAAGGTGGATGGGGTAGAGGTAAGCGATTTCGCTCAGACCCTGGGCAAGGCTATGGTCGAATCCAGAAAAGTATCGGACGTGAGACAGGAAAAAGTCCAGGCGATGTCCGATAGCATAGAGTCCGGTTCCTACAATCCCGATATGGGGATCTTGGCGGCCAAGCTGATATCGGCCGGTCTGACGAAGACATCCGATTGATATGTGGTCGTCTCAGCTAATAGATGTCGTCGAACGGCAAGCGGAGGCGATTCGTCGCGTCCTGTCCGTGGTCGTGAAACAGCGAGAGGCGCTCAAAGAGGGGCGCCTCGAACTTTTGAAGGACCTCCTCAGGGAGATGGATCAGGCCCACCAAGACGCTATTACGGCCGAGTCGTTGAGGCTTCAGGTTGTTCGAAAAATAGCCGAGAGCAGAAACTGTTCCCCGACGTTGAACGACCTCGCCGCTTCCGGGACCTCAGAGGAGTCCGAAGCTATCCTCGAGGCGGGGGAAAAGCTCAGAGCCGCTGTCGAATCGGCTCAATCCGAGATGGCGCTATTGAACTCCCTCGTGGAGGAAAACAGAGCCCTGAACGAGATGCTAATAAGCGAATGGCGTCGTTTAGGCGGAAACCAATCCCTATCGTCTCTTGATTTGAAAGGTTAGGTGAGTTTTATATGATCAATAACTTTTTCGGATTCGAAATGGGGAAGAGAGCTCTAAGCTATTTTCGCCAGGGATTCGAGACCTCCGGTCACAACATATCAAACGCCGACGTAGAGGGCTACTCCCGTCAAAGGGTGGAGGCCTCTTCCACCTATCCTTTCACCGATCCCGCCATGAACCGTCCGGCCATACCGGGCCAGATAGGTACCGGTGTCAAGGTGGACGCCATAGTTCGCCTTAGAGACCAATTTCTGGACCTTCAATACAGAGAGGAGACCACGGTAAAGGGTTATTGGGACATAATGACCGAGGCTCTGGACACCCTCGAGACCTTCGTCAACGAGCCCAACGGAGAGAGCGTAAGGGTCGGTCTGGACGAGTTCTGGTCCGCCCTTCAGGAGGCGTCGAAATTCCCCGATAGCTCTTCCGCCAGAGAAAACCTCATATCGAAAGCCGGAACTTTAGGAACCTACCTAGACAGTCTGGCGAGAAACTACGAAGAGTACAGAACGAACCTGAACGATCAGCTCGCTTTGACCGTGGAGGAAGCCAATACCTACATAGACCAGATCGCTGCTTTGAACGTAACCATCAGAGAGGTTGAAGGAGTCGGAGGCAACCCCAACGACCTTTACGATCGCAGGGATCTTCTTGCGGAAAAGCTCTGCTCTCTTATCGATTCCGAGGTTAGCTCCCCCTGCGACATGGACGACGGCGAGTACAAAATCTATCTCGGCGGCAGGATATTGGTCCAGGGAGATAAATCCCGACACTTGAAGCTGGTGTCGGTCACTGGGAACGAAGGCTTTTTCGACGTACAGGTCGAGGACAACACGTTTGAGCACGTTTCCGACACGGAGGTGTTGACAGCTTCCATCGGGCAGGACGCCCTTGAGGCCATCCATTCCGTCGCGGTGGAAAGACTTGCCAGCGAGACCACCTGGAAAATCGGCGGAGGAGACATCAACGGAGCTATAGGAAGGCTTCCCGTCAGCGATCCCGATGCGTCCATGAACATAGAGGGAACCGTCAGGCTGCAGGTCGGGACCTCCGGTACAAGGGCTACCGGATCTCAGCTGGACAATCAGTCGGGAAGCCCCGTCCTTCTGAGCCTTCCAGGGGGGGACGATCCTACGGAATACGTGTTCCGCATAGCCTCCCAGGATCTCCATTCCCTTCCAGGCAATCCCGACGAGATGTACGTCACGGTTGAGTGGAACAGCGCCACGTCGGACTGGGAGATCTCCAGTCGCTGCGGAACCTCCACCTCGGCTGGACCGATAGGGGTGGGAAATAGCCTCGACCTGAACGAGCTTCAGGACTTTCTTCAAAACGACTCCGGCGTGGGCGGCTTGATGGGTTTCAACGTCGAGACCTCCGGCACCGTGGACAGACTGGTTGTGAGGTCCGGAGACGACCACCTGCTGTCCTTCAACGACATGAAGGGAGACCTCCTCTCCGGGGCTGTCGGACTGTCCAACGACTCCCCGGTGGTGACGGTGGAGATCGAGGACGGCGACAGCCTCAGGACAGTCGCCAACAAGATCAACGGTGCCTACAACAACGGAGAGGGTATGCCAGACGATCCGTCGGAATGGCTCCACGCCTCGATAGAGACCAACGGTGACGGAGACTTCTACCTCGTCCTCGAGAGCGATATCGTGGGGGAGGGGAACAGGATAAACGTCATGGGTTCCGATAAGGGAGACTCCTACGCCGCCAGACGGTTAGGTCTGATGTCCGGAGACTCCGACGTGTACGACTCGGAGATCATCTCCACCTCCACCGACGCCCTTTTGATGGTCGATAACGAGATGTACCTCTCTTCCTTCAACGACTTTCGTCAAGCGAGAAAACTCTCTCCCGAAGATGGCTACAGCGCCTCCACCATGAGCGACGTCTCGAAGGGGATAGTCTTCCACTTGAAGGGAACCGGAACGTCTACCGTAAGAGCCGAACACCACGTTACCGGAGGAGAGATAAAATCCTTGATGGAGGTCAGGGACGACGTCATCCTTCAACACCTGGAGTCCTTCGACGCCATAGCCTACAACCTGGTAAACGAGATGAACGCGGTGCATTACGCCGGTCACGGAACCGGCGAATACTCCGAGGTGACGGGGACGGCGTTTTTCTCCAACATATCCACCGTCGCAGGAGCGTCCAGGAATCTATCCGTCAACGATCTCCTTAGCCAGGCCTCCGGTCTTTTCGCCGCCGCCGCCGACGACGGTGACGGCCAATCCAAGGGCGAGGGAAACGGTGATAACGCCATCGCCATGGCTCAGCTGAAACAGGCCAAGGTAATGGCCGGCGACAGCGCTACCTTCAACGAATACTACGAGGATTTCATAGCCAGGCTTGGGGTGGAAAGCCAGAGATCCCAGGCCATGCTCTCCAACCAGACCGCTCTGGTGGACCAGATAGAGTCGCAGAGGCAGTCGGTCATGGGGGTCAATATAGACGAGGAGATGATGAACATTATGCAGTTTCAGCAGTCCTTCAACGCCATCTCTCGTTACGTAACGACCCTGGACGAGATGCTCGACAAGGTTATAAACGGCATGGGCCGCGTTGGCCTGTAAGGAGGGGTAACCCATGAGAAGGGTCAGTAACTCCATGATGTACGGCGGCATGATGACGGACATGCACAATAACTTGGCCCGTCTTCTTAAGATGAACAAACAGGGATCTACGGGAAAGCTGCATCATAAGCCTTCCGATTCTCCCATCGACGTTACCAGAGAGCTTTCTCTCAGTACCACCATATACGAGAACGAACAATACATAAGAAACATGAGCGATGGCCTTACGTGGCTGAAGAACACCGACACCGCCCTGAACCAGATCGGCGAGATGACCGATCGAGTCAGAGCCCTCACCGTGAGGGCCGGAAGCGGTGGTTTGAACGACGCCGAGATGGAGGCCATAGCTCAGGAGATGAAGCAGCTCCAGGAGGGCATAAGGGAGGCGGCCAACTATAGCGTGGAGGGAAGGTATCTCCTTTCCGGGGCGGCTACGTCCGTGCCCGCCTACCAGAGGGACGACGAGGGACACGTCGTTTACATGGGCAACGACTACCGGGTCCAGTTCGAGATGGAGCGGGGCATAGTCAGCGACGTCTCTCTTACCGGCAAAGAGGTCTTCCCCGACGACTACACTCAGTATGCTCTGAGGAGCGTAGATCTGCCAGCCGACTTCGAGTGGTCCGGCAGAAACGAGATTATACAGATAAAAATCGGAGATCGATCCGTTAAGGTGAGGATACCTGAGGACGATTGGCAGGACGACAAGCACGACAGCTCGGTGGTTACGGACTACAACCGCTTCAGGGATCCCGGCGAGTTGAACCCCATGACTCTGGACCAGATCGCCGAGACCATAGAGAACTCGGTGAACATGGGCGACGCCGGCAGACTCATATCGGTGCAGGTGGTCAAGGATCAGAACACCGGGATCCAGAACCTGGAGATCCGAAGCCACACCGGAGATCCCATATCCATGACCTCGTGGCCCGAGACGGACGACATGCCTATGAACCAGGCGGTGGAATCCCTTCTGGTGGACGACTCCGTTGCAGGAGGCTACGTACTCCCGTCGGATGGGTCGATCGATATAACCCTTGGGGACGATCCTAACGTCACGACCCTGAACTTCACCGCCGGCATGACTCTGGAGGAGATGGCCGACCAGATCTCAGGACAGGAGGGGCTGGTAGGCAAGGTTATAGGCGCCGGCACCCCATCCGCCAAACTGGTTATCGTAGCCAGCGATGAGAACGTCAAGCTCAATGTGACCCCCGAGGGCGGAGCGACCGCTCTCTTCGGCGCCGATCCCTTGGCGTCCGAGGCTGTATCCCAGCCTGACGACCAGAGCCATATAGGGCTCATGGGGCTTCTCGGCATGGAGACGTCTCTACAGGGAACAGAGTATCCCCAGGGTGCGGTGGTGGCCTCCGGTCTCTCCGACGTGAACAAAGTCCACTTTTACGTGGAGTCCGGTAAAAACAGGGCCGAGATTCTGGTCAACTCCGGTCCGGACATGACGCTAGAGGATCTGGCCCAGGAAATAAGGGCCGTGGCGGGCGACTGGCTCGAGGTGGTGGTTCAGACCGACCCGGGAGACGCCGTGGGCGGTCCCGATATATCGGGCAGCAACGAGGAGAAAGGAACTCAGCGTTTGGTTATGAGGACCAAGGATGCCGGGGCTCCCGTAAGCATCATGGATCTGGCAACCGACGGGGTCAACGATAACACGTCTATCGTTCAGTCCATGGGGCTGTCCACCGCCGTATACGCTCAGGGAACGGCGGAATTTCCCAGCGGAGGGGATTTGGACCCCAATATGCCGGCCAGGATGACGGTCTCGGTCGGTCAAAGGGATTACGCCGTAAAGCTCTACGCCGCCGACGTGGCTACCGGGGGCGTGGTGGATAACGTAAAGATGGCTCAGGAGATCCAGCGTCAGGTCGGGAAAGGCCCAGACGGCAAGGATCTCATAGGCTTCAAGGAGCTTTCCTCCGGCGGAGTGGCCCTGTTCGCAACGTCTGGGGAACCTCTACAGTTCGTGGACCGTTCCTTCGGGGATCCCTCCGTTGACGAATACAGCGCCGGACTGGCCCTCCAGAGCGGAATAGCCTCGGGCATACAGGGAGAGGCGGTCGCCCAGGGAACGGCGGTCGGAGCCGGTGGCGGAGTGGTCAGAGTCGAGGCCATGGGGCGGTCGGTGGACATATCCGTTGCGCCGGGAGACACCATGGGAGACTTTGCCGAAAAGCTTCGCAAATACGCCGGGAACTGGCTCAACGTATCCTACGTCGACACCGATCTGGACGACGGAGGCAACGACGTGAGGCTGTCAATATCGGCAAAGGACGGCTCCGCCGTCAACGTCTACGACCTGGAACCGGCCGCTATGTCGGCAGGTGGCCCCGGTGCGGCGGCAGCTTTCGGCATAGACACGGCGATACGGGGAGCGGCCCTTCCTGCCGTTCCGGTTGTCGTCGACGACACCACGAACACCCTCACGATATCGGTGGACGGATACGAGCATACCATGGACCTCAGGGAGCTTGATGCCGACGGAAGCGGAGATCTGAGCCACGACGAGATGACCTCGGTCGTGGACCTTATAAACGCCCGCTTCCAGGGACAGGACGTCGAAGCCCAGCTATATACCGATCAAGCCGGAGACGACCACGTCATATTGACCTCGCCCAAGGGGTATGGAATAGAGGTCTCGGGCGACCTGGCCGCCGATCTTTTCGGAGCCGCCACGGTCTCCAGTCCGAGTCACGGAGGCTCCGGTCCCTACGGTCAGGTAGTTACGAGGCGCACTGGGGCGGACTATCACCAGACCGACTTCTTCGGCATGATGGAGGACATCATAGACGCGGTAGAGGGGCAGGACAGAGAGGCCCTTACCAACCTACTGGGAGATATCGACGGACAGATCGACTCTCTTCTTCGCCGACGCACCGAGGAGGGAGCCCTGGTCAAACGGTACGAGGGCAGCTCCGACAGGCTGACCCAGAACAACGGCAACTACACCGAGCTGTACAGCTCCATAAGCGACACCGATCTGGCCAAGATGGCCATGGAGTACATGTCGGCTCAATCGGTCTATCAGGCCGGACTTGCCACCATAGCCAGGATAATCCAGCCCACGCTGGTGGACTTTCTGAGTTAGGCTTAAGGGAGATATTTATGAAAAAACTTTCTTCTTCCAAGGTCAAGGATGTCTCATACGACGAAAGCGACGTTTTCTCTTTTCCCAAAGGAATACCAGGATTCGAGCATCTACGTGAATGGCTTATCGTTGGCGATGAAGATTCTCCGGTTAAGTGGCTTCATTCTGTAGAAGAGGACGTGGCTCTTCCTATAGCACATCCTAGGACCTTCTTCGGAAATTATGATGCCAAAATATCAAAGGCAGCTTTGACCGATCTCAAGACCGAAAACGAAGAGGATCTTACCGTCGTGGTTGTATTGTCCATTGCCGGAGGAGATATAAAACACTCTACGGTAAACCTTAAGGCCCCTATCCTTATAAACAGCGATAAAAGATTGGGAATGCAGATAATTGCCCTTAACGAGAACTACGATGTTAGACATCCTCTGTTTCCCTCTTCTTCTCAGGATTCAGGTTCTGACTGATGTTGGTCTTGTCCAGGAAAACAGGCGAATCCATCACGATAGACGAAGGAATCGTCGTGACCGTTTTAGAGATTAGAGGAGATTCTTTAAAACTTGGAATAGATGCTCCTGCCTATGTCCCTATTTGGCGTACGGAAGTATTGGAGGATATCAAGGAACAGAACCGTTTGGCTGCATCCAAAGATAACGACAACGATGTCCTGAGGATAGGAGAGTTGTTGTCTGGTAAAAAACATGAAAAACAGTAGACGTCTTGTGAGGGGAGTTTGTGATGGTATCCTTTGATCACGCAGTTTGGGAGAAAAACCTTGTGGAACTCAGGGCGCAGCAGCCTCTGTTGGCCTCTCTCCTTGAAGAGCGTCTATCTGAAAGGGGAGTTCCTCATTTTGAAGTCTCGGCCGGATCGAGAGGTAACTGGATACGGTTCTCCGACGAAGTTGAAAACGGCCCTTTTTTTGACGTATCAACGGATCGCCCCACTCAAAGGCCTAAAGATAATCAGGCGCTGTTCTTCGTGATGGGGGTTGGCTATCCTCCCTCTTTGTTTCACGTCATGTGGGGATTGCCGATAGGGGCTTTGAGCGTAGTCGTCTTCGAACCCAATGTGGATCTTCTTATCTTTACCTTAGGGGTGACTTCCGTTTATAAAGCGGTTCCTGCTGGGTGTCGCATATCGTTTTTAGCCTCTTCGGAAAAATCGATGGTCAGAGAGGCCCTAGACGTAAATATCAGGCCAATGGGTGCCTTTGTCGTAGTCGAGGGGAAGACGATCGAGAACAAGGGAGAGCTGGAGGTCTTTTACCAGGATTTTTCAGAGCTTTGGAGGGGGTTCGCTAAAGAAGTTCGAACTCATATCGATACGTTGGGCAACTCTCCGGAAGACACGCTGATAGGAGTGCGACAGGTCGCATTGAATTGTCCTTGGGTGTTGAAGAACCCATCTCTCGCTGTTTTAGCCGACCGGTTTGCCGATCGTCCCTGTGTGTGTGTGGCCTCCGGCCCTTCTCTGGAGAAAAACATCCATTTGCTTAAAGGCATGGAGGATCGTTGTCTGATAATTTCCGCCGACACCGCCCTTCGTCGACTTTTCGAGGAGGGGATCCACCCACACGCGGTCGTTACCTTGGAGCGTCCAGTTCATACTTATACGAATTATTTTCGTTATCTGGTTGAAAATTGGCCCGACGAATGTGCCGACGTCCTTTTGGTGAGCCAGGGGGTCTCCCCGCCTCAGATACAGGGACGTTGGCCTGGCCCTAAAATTATCGTAGGTAAATCAGAAGTGCCTGTGGATTCTTGGTTTTTAGGTGCGTTACTGGGAGGAAGCACCATGAGATCCGGAATGTCCGTGGCCCATATGGGGCTTGTCTTGGCACAGATTTTAGGGGCTAAGAATGTAGCCCTTATCGGTCAGGACCTGGCCTTTGGCGAGGATGGCAGTTCTCACGCCGGATCCACGGCGGCTTCGTCCGCTCAATCTCTAGAGAAGGAGAGAGGAAAATCTAATTATCTGGAGATTCCCGGATCACTGGGAGGAACTGTAAAAACACATAACACCTGGTTCTTGTTTCTTCAGATCTTCGAAAATCTAATCCCCGGTATGCCGCTATCCGTGTTCGATTGCACGGAGGGCGGAGCCTTTATAAATGGAACGGAGGTAAAACCTCTTTCCGAGTTCATAGATGCTTTTGTCTCCTCCTCTTCGCCTATGGAAAAGGCTCCCGGAGATCTCGTCCTGGAAAATACCGGCATGACGGAGGAAAAGAATATATCCGAGATCTTGAAAAAGATAGAGAGAGGGTTAAAGGGACTCGACTGGAGTCTATCTGAGGTTGATGAACTGGACCGTATGGTCGATAGGACCGTAGCTGCCGGATTAGGCTCACAAAAACGTCGCGACATAGCCTCGGAGATGTCCGAGAGGCTCGATAGGCTGAACGGCATAAATCCGGTTTTGGCTTTCGTCGGTCAGAGTTATGCCAATTTGTCCGGCATGGATATCGTTAGAACCAGATGGCTTGAGTCCGTATCTGACATAAGAGAGTGGGAAGCGATCCACAGAGAGATGTTCAAAGCCCACAGAATCTGTGCCAAGTACATGAAACAATGGCTTGGATATGTGTCGTCTCTTTTAAAAGAAATTCTCTCCGACCCTGAAATGGTGGAAAAAGCTAAAGAAACTTCGCTAGAGCGATGGTTCCGAAACGGCGAAGACGCCGTTTTGGATATCTCCGGAACGGAGATGGTATCCTTCAACCTCATGATGGCCCAGAACGACCCTGTAGCTCAAGGATGGCCTCTCGACTACCGTTGGAGGTGCGCTCTCGTTCTTCACGGTCAAGGTCGAGCGGAGGAAGCCTTTTACATAATGGAGTCGGTGGCGGCGGAACTTCAAGGAACTCGGTTGGAGAACGACGTTATGGTCCAGTTTTTGAAGGACTACGCCATGATATCGTCTACTCACGACCTCTGTTTTATCCCTCAATATAAATTTGCGAAAATGCTGTTGGACAACGCGAGAAGATACGCCCCGGAGGATCAGGAGATACCCAAACTGATCGATGAAGCCATGACGGGACTCAAGACATACCTGGACGATCTATCTCATTTCCGTCTGGTATCCGACTCCTTAGGTTTCGACACCAAACGGTTGGAGGCAGACAGGCTATTAACCCGAGGCGATTTGATTGGTTCCATGAAGTTGGTGCTGGAGATTATCGATGAATACCATAAAGAGCGTCCGGGAGGATGCGCTCCTTTGCTGGAGTGGTTGGTCAAGACCTCTGTCGATTGTCTCGATGCACAGGATCCGTCCATAGCGGAAACGTCTCAAGAGATCTGCCGATCTTTGGCTAAAAAAACGGAGATTTTTAAAAACCTTCGTGTTCTCCTGCCTATGAGACTTATGGAGTTTGTTCCTCAAGACCTCAAGCTGATGGAGGATATATCCGAAAAAAAAATGACAACGGGAGGTGATGCCTGAGCTGTCGTCGACGTTGATTTTGAAGAGGTTCCATAAGGATATATGTATATTCGTAACATTGTAGGCAAGGAAGCCTACCTATCGTACAAGGAGGTTACAAGATGAGAGTTTATCACAACGTACCTGCGCTTTTTGCGTATAACTCGCTTAGTTCCACCAACAACAACCTTCAGAAGTCGATCAACAAGCTGTCGACCGGTCTGAGAATCAACTCGGCCGCCGACGACGCAGCCGGTCTCGCCATCAGCGAGAAGATGCGTGC
>NZ_JAKGUE010000020.1 GCF_021568795.1 Dethiosulfovibrio faecalis | reverse complement strand
GACACCGCAGGAGATCTACTTCGGAAAGGAAGACCTATAGCAGTCTGACCTAAACTAATCTAGGCTAAAAAATGGTCTTGACAATGGGGTCCACCATACAGGGGCTGGGTAATTTAAATCTTGCCCTTTCTTTAGGTGCAAAAGTTTTTGTTAGGTCAGATACGACAACCTACAAGGACTACTCCTCTATGGGCTTTAAAGTATACGACACAAAAAAAATACTACGAGAGTGTCTACCTTCGGATTTTATTTTTTCAGCAAAAACGGCTGTCTCTAATAGAGACTGTGTTTTTAAGAATTTTTCCACCCAAAAAGCTCGAGAACTATGGGAGAAGATCTACTACGAGTGCATGAGGTGATCTGATGAACTACCTAATCACAGGCGGAGCCGGATTTATAGGAAGTAACCTGGTCCACCTGCTGGTGGAACAGGGGCATAACGTAACGGTGCTGGATTTTCTGACCTACGCAGGAAACCTGTATTCTCTGGCGAACCTTGAGGGCAAGGATAACTACTCCTTCATAAGAGGCGATATCGCCGATGGAAATCTGGTATCCCATATCCTCATCGACAGAGGAATCCATGGCATATTTAACCTGGCGGCGGAAAACCATGTGGACCGTTCTATCGGATGAAAGTATGTGATTTACGTTGCAGAACAAGAAGGTATTAGTCATGTCTCTTACGGATCCCTCGAGAGATCCCCGTCCAAGGAGGATCGTTGAACTGTGTGTCTCCATGGGGTTAGCCGTCGATGTCTTGGGCTTGCCCTTTAAGGGTAAAGAGTGCGCATTTCCCAAAATCCAGAGACACCTCAAGCTGTCTCCATTAGGAACAGGTGTACAGAATAAATTATTAAGACGAATTTGGGCTTTATGTGCAGCTGTCTCCCCTGTCGAAACTCTGAGATGTGTTTTTGACTCGTGGAGATTCAACTTTAAGGGCTGGAGTAAAAAGCTTTCGGACGAGAGCTTTGATCTAATTGTCATAGAGGACTTACAGCTTTTACCGTTGGCGTTCCAGATAAAAAACGGTGCGAAACTTATATTTGATGCTAGAGAATATTATCCTAAACAAAATGAGGAGAGTCCGTGGTTTAACTTCGCAGAGAAGCCCAGGCGTATTCAACTTTGTCGAAAATATATGGTTAGGTGCGACACTGTAGTAACTGTTTCAGAAGGTTTGAGAGAGGCATTCAAGAAGGAGTTTGGTATATCTTCTGTTCTTTATAGAAGCACTCCTTCTTACGTGGATATGCCGGTCAGGCTTACGGATAAAGATCACATAAAGATGGTTTACCATGGGGCGGCCAACAGAAATCGTCAGCTTGAAAAGCTGATCGAGATTTTGGTTTTGCTGGACGATCGCTTCTCATTGGATTTTTTCTTGGTGGGAAGCCCTGGATATCAGTCGGAGCTAAAAGAGCTGGCATCCAAAGATTCTAGAATTAGATTTATGAAGCCCGTGGCTTTAGATGAGATAATCCCCATAATAAGTAAATATGACATAGGTTTTTTTTACTACGAGCCTTCTACCTTTAATTTAAAACATTGTCTTCCCAACAAGTTCTTTGAGTATATCCAAGCTAGGATTATGGTGGCTATTGGTCCATCTCCTGATATGGCCGAGCTGGTAAAGAAATACGGTTGTGGAGTAGTTTCGGAGTCTTTTTCGGTTGAATCTATGGCAGAGGCTCTTAACGGTCTTTCCTGTGAGGATATAGATAGGGCTAAGCGATGCTGTGATGTTGCAGCGAAGGAACTTTGTTTTGAAGAAGAGAGCAAGATCATGCGAGGTATAATCCAAAATTTGATTGGCGAGTGATGCTATGCTTTTGATAGTCGATTACGGAGTTGGCAACGTAAACTCCGTGGCAAATATGGTCCGGCACGTCGGGGGAGAATGTGAGATTTCCTCCGATCCAGAAAGTATACTCGACGCCCATAAGCTCATATTGCCTGGTGTTGGGGCCTTCGATGCCGGTATGGGAGCTTTGGAGGAACGGGGGCTAATGAACGTCCTCTCCAAGGCGGTTTTAGATAGAGGGATTCCGGTTCTCGGGATATGTCTTGGGATGCAGCTCATGACCAGGTCCAGCCAGGAGGGATCACTTCCCGGCTTGGGCTGGATCGATGGAGACGTTTGCAAATTTTCCTTTGACGATCCCAAGCTCAAGATTCCTCATATGGGGTGGAACACGGTGAATATCCCGATGGAAAATCCTCTGATAGTGCCGGAGGAGAGACAAAGATTTTACTTTGTCCATTCCTACTACGTAAGCTGCGACAACGATTCCGACGTTATCGCAAGGTGTCGCTATGGACACGACTTTGTGGCCGCCTTCGCCAGAGGCAACATCTTCGGCGTTCAGTTTCATCCGGAAAAAAGCCACCGTTTCGGCATGGCCCTAGTGAGACGGTTTATGGAGTTTCCCAATGCTTAAAACCAGAATAATACCCAGCCTCCTGCTTTCCGACGGCGGGCTGGTAAAGACCTGTCGTTTTTCCGATCCCAAATACGTGGGCGATCCCATCAACGCCATCCGAATCTTCAACGAAAAAGAGGTGGATGAGCTGATGGTCCTGGATATCTCCGCTTCCCCTAAGGGAAAGGGGCCTGATTACGATCTGATAGAGAGGTTTGCCGGTGAGTGCTTTATGCCCCTTTGTTACGGTGGTGGTATCTCCAGTCTTGAACAGGCCCGAAGGCTTTTTTCCTTGGGGGTTGAAAAGGTTTGCTTGCAGACCGCTGTTTTAGGCGATCCCTCTTTGATTGAGGATATAGCCTCTTGTTATGGAAGCCAGAGCGTGGTGGTCTCCGTGGACGTTAAGAAAAATTGGCTTGGAAGAAAGCGCCTCTACTCTGCCTCAACGAAAAAAACGCTGAAAAAGCCCTTCATGGATTATATCTCCTCCGCAGTGGAGGCTGGGGCCGGAGAGGTCCTGCTAAACTCTGTAGACAGGGATGGTACTATGTCCGGTATGGACCTGGAGCTTATAACCCAGGTTTCAAGCTCTCTCTCCGTTCCGTTGATCGCCTCGGGTGGAGTTGGCAGCATAAAAGACATGAGAGACGCCATTGATGCCGGAGCCAGTGCAGTTGCTGCGGGGGCTTTTTTCGTATTCCACGGTCCTCATAGAGCTGTTTTGATAACGTATCCAAAATACGAAGAGCTGGAAAAAGAGTTAGGAGCGATGGATTGAGATGGATAAAAACTACAGAATGTGCTCTAGGTGCGTCATGGACACCACCGCTAGGGATATATCTTTTGACGAGAACGGTGTGTGTAACTACTGCACCGATTTTTTGAGTCGTTCGTCGAAGGTTCTTTTCAAAGATCCTGAGGCTAGGAAAAAAGAGCTTGATGCTTTTGTAGCTAAAGTAAAAAAAGACGGAAAGGGCAAACCGTACGACTGCATTATCGGTGTCTCCGGTGGGGTGGATAGCTCGTGGGTTTTGGTGAAGGCTATAGAGTTAGGGCTAAGACCTCTGGCGGTCCACATGGATAACGGCTGGAACTCTGAGCTGGCCCAGAATAACATATCGAACCTCGTCCAAAAACTTGGGGTGGATTTATACACCCACGTCATAAACTGGGAAGAGTACAAAAGTCTTATGCAGGCTTTTTTCGACGCCGATGTTATCGATGTAGAGTTATTGTACGACAACGCAATGTTGGCCGTTAACTATAGGATGGCCGGTAAATACGGGATAAAGCATATATTGTCCGGCTCAAACCAGGCCACGGAGGGCATGAGGATACCTTACAGTTGGACGTGGTTGAAGTGGGATAAAAAAAACATAAAGGCTATAGCTAAAAAATTTCAGGGTATTTCTTTGAAGACATTTCCCTCTATAGGCACAGTGGAGTTTATCTTGAAGGGCATGGTTGGTGGCATAAAGTGGGAGTCTTTTTTGGACTATACCGAATATAATAAGTTTGCTGCTCTGGAGGTCTTGCAGCGTGATTTTAGCTATAAGCCCTACCCCTACAAGCACTACGAGTCGATATTCACCAGGTTTTATCAGGGGTATATCCTTCCCGAAAAGTTTGGTGTAGACAAAAGGAAGGTCCATTTGGCTACCCTCGTTGTCAGCGGACAGATGTCCAGGGAAGATGCCTTAAAGGGACTGGCGGGCATCGCCTATCCTTCAGAGAGAGAGCTTGAGGAGGATATTGCCTATTTCCTCAAGAAAATGGGATGGTCGAGAGATGAGCTTGATAGCTATCTAGCCAGGCCTGAAAAGCCCCATTCCGCCTATCCATCTGAGAAGGCATTTTACAAATTTTGTGGCAAAGCATATAAGGCAATGCTGAATTCAATGTTCTAGTATGGTGGACCCCATTGTCAAGACCATTTTTTAGCCTAGATTAGTTTAGGTCAGACTGCTATAGGTCTTCCTTTCCGAAGTAGATCTCCTGCGGTGTCCGGTATCCCAGTGAGGAGTGAAGCCTCTCACTGTTATAGAATGTCAGGTATTTCTGTAAGTCTCGAGATAGATCGGCGACCCGCTCATATTCATTCAGGTACAACCACTCGTATTTGAGCGTCCGCCAGAACCGTTCGACGAAAATATTGTCCAGAGCTCGACCACGACCATCCATGCTTATGTTGATGGACCGTTCCTTCAGAGGCTTCAGAAAGGCCTTGCTGGTGAACTGACAGCCTTGGTCGGTATTGAAGATCTCTGGCTTGCCTATCTCCAGAGCTTTCTTCAAAGCCACGATGCAGAATTCAGCGTCAAGAGTATTGGATAGCTCCCAGGAGAGGATATAGCGGCTGTACCAGTCGATGACAGCTACGAGATACATGAACCCACAGGTGAGTCTACAGTACGTGATATCCGTGCTCCAGACCTGATTGGGCTTCCCCTCCTTGAATCCAGACGGTCATTCGCCTGCTCCCGTAGGTTGGGATGTCAGTGTACTGTTTATCTATACATTCCATGATCTCCAGGTTCTCTAAACTCTCTCTCCCAAACGTCGGGGGAGAGTAAAAGCTGGAACGGTTCAAACAGAGAAGATCACATTGTTTGCGAACACTGATCTGAGGATGATTCGGTTCCACACAGGCTCGTTTTTCCTCAAGAGTCAACACCTGATTTTTTTTAAGCCAGTCTAGCTCCATTTTGAGTCGCTGTGGAGACTCCAAAATCACTGGAGAGCTGCACTAGGGTCTTATCGCCCTTCAGCGCTGCCAGGGCTACTTTAGTCTTGAATTCCGGTGAACGTCGTTGTCGTTTGGCTGCCATTATGTCCCCTCTCTTTCTGAGACCTATGATACAGCAGCCTGTTCTTCACCTTAACCTAGCAACTTACTCGGTGGTCCATTTTTCCGGGTCCACTATACTAGAGGGGGTCGTAGGGGTTAGATTTTGGGCGATAAAAAAATTGAAAAAACATATCAGATGAGGAAAGTCCCGCTCAACCGGATTGACGGTAAAGCGGGACTTTTAGCTCTTTTATGTGAAAAGTATTTCTCGAATCGCCTGCTTCAGTTGTCTGGTTTTTTCCTCGTAGCTTATTATAGACGAGGATTTTGCCCTTATCTCCGCTGGCTTTTGCCTGTTATTGGTTGACCAATAGCATATACGGTGTATGTCTATCTGAGGCCTGGAAGGAAGACGAAGTACCCACGGTATGTTTCTGAAGTCCGGGTCGTCGTAGTTTATCACGAAGGGTATCCCCCTCGCGGCGTACTCTCTGGTCTTGAGGGTGCAGGCTTGGCGGAGTCCCTTTCGGTCCAGCGCTAAGGATCCTATCGCTGCGTCGCACCAGTCGAAGAGGTCCGATATCTCGCCCTTGTCCAGGTAGCCGTAGAACGTAACCGAATGAATCGGAGGCAGTTTTTCGGCCATGGAGCGCAATCTGTCCATTTCCTCTCCCTCCCCGGCTATATGAAGCCTAACGGGGCATTCGTGAAACTTCGCCATTGCCGATATCAGCCGGTCCAGGCCGTGCCAGGAGGCCAGAGCGCCGGAAAAAAGGAGGTCGACCCCTTCCTTGTCGGATGGCTTTTCGTAATGCCTGACGGGGTAGTCCTCCACGTCTATGCCGTTGGTTATACACACGGCGCTACTGTGGGGAGCCCTGTTTTTCTCGAAGTCCCTTATCTCGGGTGTTACTCCGATTATGAGGGATACGTTTCGGAGGGTAAGTCTGCCGAAAAGCCAATCCGATACCATGAAGTGGTATTTCTTCAACAGACGAAGCTCGTAGGGTTCCTTGGATTGGTGTTCGGTTATGATTTTTACTCCCATTCGGGATACCATGTAGGTGAAAAGAGCGGAGAAGGGGCACCCCAGCGGGTATCTCAGGTAGAGATAGTCCGGTCTGTGTCTGGCTATCCAGTCGTAGGCGGTTCTGAGGCCATCGACTCTGTAGGAAAGTATGTTCGATCTGGGGATGTCTTTCAGCACGATGTCCTTTCGGTCGGCTATCGTATGGGCCAGGGACATGTCGTGGTTCCCTACGAACAGGCAGGAGAGGTCGAAGTATTGGGACATGTGTTTCACCTGTCCCTTTACTTTTTTTGCCACCCCCATCATGTTGGGCTTTATGTCCTGAAACACGCAGTAGACCATGGAGGCCTTTTTGCGCCCTCTTGTCCCGATGGCTTTCTCCATGGTTTTTTTCATCTCGGCTATCCCTCCCACCGGCACGATCCATCCTCCGTTGTCTTTCAGCAGGTCCCTGGTTCCCCTGGCGTTTGCCCCTATCACCGGCACTCCCAGGGCTATGCTCTCCATTACGCTTCTCGGAAGGCCCTCCCTCTCCGAGGGAAGCACCGTGGCCCTGGATGCCAGTATGTAGGGCCTCACGTCCGAAACGTGCCCCAGAAAGTGGACCCTTTCGGCTATGCCGAGGCTTCTACATAGCTCTTTGCTTTTCTCCATGAGCTTTCCCTTTCCTAAAAAGGCCAGATGGGCTTTGGGGTCCTTTACCATGGCGAAGGCATTTATGAGGTCGGAATGTCTCTTGCCTCTGTTGAACTCGGCTATCATGGTGAAGAGTACGTCCCCGTCGGTCAGGCCCATGTCGTGCCTCGCCTGCCGGATCGCTTCCTTCGGCACGGCATCGGGGTTGTAGTGGGCCCTGTCCAGTCCGACTCCGTCTTTCAGAAAACGCACTCTTTCCCTGGGCAGAAGGTGGGTTATGGCGGCTTGGTAGTCCTCGCCGTTTATCACCTCGAGCTCGTCGGTCCAGCGTGCCGCCAGTTTTTCCAGTCCCAGAAACAGGGCGTTTTTGACCGGGTTTCCTCCCCTGTAGAAGTGGAATCCGTGGGCGGTGTAGACGACCTTGGTCTTTGTGCGTTTTTTAAGGTCTCTAAGGGCGAATCTGGTGACGAAGGAGGCTACGGGGGTGTGGACGTGGACTACGTCGTACCCCTTCCTTGCGACCAGCTTTTTTATCCGGGCGGGATATTCGGTAAAGTTTTTAAGGTCCAGAGGGGTGCGTCCCCAGCCTATGTCGTGGCAGTGGTCGAAGGCGAGGCGGCATTTTTCGCTCTTCGACGCCCCGTTGGCCAGGCAGTCCACCTGCCAGCCGTCCTCTTTTAGCCTCTCGGCGTGGGGCAGCAGGAAGGCCTCCAGGGTTACCGCTACGGTGGTCACTATGAGGATTTTTCTATCTTTCATGACAGGTTCTCCCTTTTTTTGCTTTAGACGTGTCGGTCTTCGTCGGTTTCATATTGTACCAGCCTATCCCCCGGGGAACCACTCCGGGGCCGGATGGTGATATACTGTTTTACAGGCGATCAACCTGCCGACATCGTTGCGGTCGAGGAGGTTTTCTTTCTGTGATGAATTCATATGCTTTTCGAGCTTTCAAGGCTCTGGCTTTTTCCCTGCTCTGCGCGTTTTTTATTCTTTCGACTTCTTTCGTATCCGACGCGGCCGAGGTGTCTCGGTTGGTGATCCAGGTCGACGGGGTGGAGGTCACTCTGTCCGGTGATATAGAGACGGCTTGGAAAGATTTCTTGAAGTCCTGCGACAACCAGTCGAACGACATCGCCTTTCCCAAGGGAGAGGTTTTCGTAGTAGGGGGGACTACTCCCGAGGGCGGTATGGATCCTTCCTCCGGTGGGGGATGTTCCGTCGGAGTTACCCCCGTGAGCGCTCTGTTGCTGTTGCTGGGGGTTTTGCCTTTGATCCGGAGGTAGCTGGTCGTGGTGGTCGGTTTTTAAGATTTGCGATTATTTTGCGGGAGGCCCGGTTTTTACATCGGGCCTCTCGCCTTTTTTGAAGGATGAAGTATAATGAGGATGCTAAGTCGTCTATGCCCCTATATGTAGGGGTATTTTTCGTTTTCGCACTCTAATTATGATGTGTTAAGGATATGGAGGATATGTCATGACCAAAGAGGATAGGCGCTACAGGGACCGTTTCGATCCGTCCGTCGACGTTAATATGTTGGAGAATCCCCTTATTCCGAGGCAGTCGGAGAACGCAGCCTGGCTGCTGGATCAGAGGTATCTCCTGAGCCGCTACGACCGGGCGGAGGGGAAGGTCCGAAAGGAGGCGTCCTTCGAGGAGTTCGCCCGAAGGGTGTCTCGTGTCATAGCCTCGGTGGAGACTCTATACGTAAACGAGGAAGGTCTGAACTGGATCAGGGTTCTAGAGAAGAATCTTTTCTCCGATATATTGAACCGCCGTTTTCTGTTCAACTCCCCCTGCCTTTTCGGTGCCGCCGCCGGTATGACCGTGGATCCGGCCATGTCGGAGCTGATCTACCGGTCGCCCGACGATATGTCCTATTCGGATTACGTGGCGGTGAGAGACGGCAAGACGGAGAGCCAGCAGCTTTTCGCCTGTTTCGTCATCTCCGTGGAGGACAGCATCGAGGGAATTTTCGATTCGGTAAAGGACGCCGCCGTCATAAGCAAGTACGGCGGAGGGGTCGGCGGCAATTTCGGCAATCTGAGGGAGTTCGGCTCGGATATAAAGGGAGGCACCGGCGGCAAGGCCAGCGGTCCGGTTTCCTTCATGGAGACCTGGAACACCATGGGGTCCGTGGTGGTCCAGGGAGGACGGCGCAGGGCCGCTTTGATGGGGATGCTTTACGACGATCATCCCGACGTGGAGCGTTTCATGGACGCCAAGGTGGAGGACGGCAAGCTGCCCTATTTCAACATTTCCGTTTCCGTCTCGGACGAGCTTCTGACCAAGGCAGCCCAGGGAGGGGATTTTAACCTCCGTTCCAGGGCGGACGGTTCCGTCGCCAAGACGGTGAAGGCCGCCGATCTGTGGGATAAGCTGTGTCGAAACGCCTGGCGCAGAGGGGATCCCGGCGTGTTCTTCGGCGACAGGGCCAACGTGGACAACATACTGAAGAAAGACCCCCAATGGCGCATAGAGTCCACCAATCCGTGTGTTACCGGAGATACCTGGGTTATGACCGACGAGGGACCCCAGCAGGCGGTGAATCTGGTCGGAAGGCCGACGACTCTGCTGGTGGACGGCAAGGGGCACGAAACGGAGGGTTTTTTCTCCACAGGCGTAAAGCCCGTTTTCGAGCTGAAGACCAAGGAAGGACATTCCCTAAAACTAACCGTCGATCATAAGGTTAGACGCGTAATCTATAAATCGAGAGATCGCATGGATTTTGAGTGGATTCCGGCATCGGATCTTTCCGAAAGCGATCTTTTGGTTTTAAACAACCATAGAGATTTTATAGGCTGGAATGGCAGATATACAGAGTCGGAAGGATACCTTATGGGGTTGCTTCTTGGAGATGGCACTATAAAAAACGGTAAGGCGGTTCTTTCCGTTTGGATGCCTGAGAAAGCCAGCAACGATGATTCTGTAGGTCAAGATGCCGTGATGAATAAGGCTTTATCTTGTGCTTTGAAATTGAAACATAGAAGTGATTTTGCTGGCTGGACTTCCGTTTCTGGACGTGACGAGTTCCGACTTTCCACTTCTGCAATAAAACAGCTTGCCACGGATTTGGGGATGTCTGTAGGAAATAAAATGATATCTCCTACCCTTGAAGGAGAAACTTCCAGCTCGTTTTATTCTGGTTTTCTTCGTGGTCTTTTTGATTCCGATGGTTCCGTTCAGGGTTCTCAGGAAAAAGGCCTTAGCGTTCGTCTAGCTCAAAGTAACTTACATACATTGCAGTCCGTACAGCGTATGTTGGCTCGTTTAGGTATAGTCAGTAAGATATATAAATACAGAAGGAAGGCCAACTTAAGGTCCATGCCGGATGGCAAGGGAGGAAGTCGTCTCTATCAAATCCAAGATCAACATGAATTAGTGATAAGTAACGATAATCTCAGTCGGTTCCAGGCTCGTGTGGGTTTTGAGGACTCAGATAAAAGTCTAAAACTGGAAAACGCTATAAATAGCTATGATCGAAGACAAAATAGGGAGCGTTTTATCGCTCGGTTCGATTCCCTGGTTGCTTGCGGGGAGGAGGCGGTTTTCGACGTTCAGGTGCCGGGGGTAAACGCCTTCGACGCCAACGGGCTTTACGTCCACAACTGCGGTGAGCAGCCGTTGCCTAATTACACCAGCTGCAACCTGGGATCGGTTAACCTGGAGGCTTTCGTGTCGAGCGAATCCAGCGGAGAGGCGGTCTTCGACATGGATTCCTTCGTGGATCAGGTGTTTCGGTCGGTCTACTATCTCGATCTGGTTATAGACGCCACGTCCTATCCGCTGGAGCGGATCGCCGATCGCACCAAGATGATACGTCCCGTAGGGCTCGGCCTGATGGGGCTTGCCGACGCTGCCATAATGCTGGGGATCTCCTACGGTTCGGAGAGTTTCAACCGGTTCTGCCGCTCTCTGGGAGGGACCATGGCCTCGGCGGCCCTGGCCGCCACGGTCAGGATAGTGTCTGAGGAGGGAAAGGATCCCTTCCCGGAGCATCGGCTGGTGTCGGATCTCATGGAGAGCTTCCGCTGCGAGGCCGGGTTGCCCGATGCTGTGGATCGTTGGCTGGAGCGTATGGACGAGGGCGGTTTCAGGGAGCTGCTGGAGCGTATGAGGCGGACCGACACGGTTCCCTATACTCTGGTTAACACCCTGGAGGTCCTTTTGAGCGCCGCCTCGGTTCACAAAGGCGACGGGATGGGGCTGGTCCGAGAGGTGCTGGAGGCCCTTTTCTCCGGCAGGATGAGAAACAGCCGTCGTCTCAGCGTGGCTCCGACCGGGTCCATATCGATGTTGCTGGACGCCAGCCCCGGCATAGAGCCCAATTTCGCCTGGAGTTGGAGCAGAAAGGTGATGTCCGCCACCGGGGACGGAGGCTACGAGACGAGGGAGTATTTCCACCGTCTGATGACGGCGGAGCATAAAGACGAGTTCCGCCGCACCGGCGGGATCTCCGACCCCCGTTTCGTCACCGCCTACGACATAGGCACCGATTCCCACGTGGAGGTTACCGGGATCTTCGCCGCCGTGGTGGACAGCGGCATCAGCAAGACGGTGAACCTGCCTTCGGAGGCGACGGTGGACGACGTCAGGCAGGTCTACGAGGACTGTTACCGCATGGGATGCAAGGGTATCACCATATATCGCGACGGTTCCCGGTCGGATCAGCCCATAGAGGCCAAGAAGTCCGACGAGCCGGAAAAGCGTCCCCTCAGCTCCAAGGTGAAGGAGCGTCCGGGCAGTATCGTTTTCGGCAAGACGATAAAGGACGTGACCCCCTGGGGCAGCATGTACGTGACCATAAACTACGATAGCGACGATCCCTTCGAGGTTTTCGCGTCTCTGGGCAAGAGCGGTTCGGAGATGAAGAGCATGACCGAGGCCCTGTCCCGGGTGATCTCCATAGGTCTTCGCAGCGGCGGCAGGCTGGAGGATTTCATCTCCACTTTGAGGGGCATTTCCGGCAAAGAGTACTGGCTTTTCGAGTGCGACGACGACAGGGTCGTCCGTTCGATCCCGGACGGTATAGCCATCCTCATGGAGAAGCTTTCCGGACTGGGCGGCGAGACGTTGAAGGATGTTCCCAAGTGTCCCGAGTGCGGCTCTCCCATGGAGATGGTAGGCGGCTGCGAGTACTGCTTCAGCTGCGGCTACTCGCCCTGTAAATAGAGAACGGAAAGAGGAAAATCAGAGGCCCCGGCTTTGCCGGGGCCTCTGTCTCTTCGTTAAGCGGTACAGGTAGACTGTTGTTTTCTGTAGGCGTCGCTGTTCTTGAACGCTATCTCCGCCTCTACTTGAGCGAGTTGTTTTTCTATGCTTTTGCGCTGGTTCTCGTCTCCTTGTGCGTTTTGAAGCTGTTTTTGAAGCTGGGCCCTCTGTTGCTTTAGTTTCTTTATCTCCGCGTCGACGCTGTCCGTGTTCGTAGTGGAGGACGATGATTTTTCGGAGGAGGGGGCGTCTACGGTAACCTTTGAGTTGCCGTTTTCGTCTTTTTCCATCCTATAGACGCCGGAAGCCCGTTCCTGATCGCCATCGCTTGGGATATATTCATCTTGGTTTTCGGCCGATGCGACGCTTTCCTCCGGTTCCGTTTTCGCCGTGCCGTCGACCGTCCCCTCTGCCTCTTCGTTTCGAGCCTTTTTTACTTGCTCCGAGTATGGGTTTTGCTGCTCGACGGTGCTTCCTATCGATCCTATCGACATATAAAGCCTCCTCGCTTATCGATTATAAAATCCATTTTACGCCTTTTTCAGCTTAGATCCAAGGTCGAGAACATGGGGAAATACGGTGGATACGGTACGTTGGATTACGATATTCGCTAGGGATCGGTACGTAAGATCCCCCATTCCTCGAACCAGCGATTCTGGATTTCTCCGCCTCTCTTCAGGTCTTTGGAGGACATCCTTTGGGTCAGTTCCTCCAGGGCTTCTTCCGCGTCGGAGACGTATCTGTCGTTGGCCAGGTCCATGTAGGCCCAGGCCATGGCGAGGTCCTTCTCGACGGCGGCTCCCTCCATGTACAGCGATCCGAGGACGAACCAGCCGAACTCGTTGCCCTGGTCCGACGCCCTCCTTGCCCAGCCCTCGGCGGCGGCGTGATCCTCCTCGACCCCGTAGCCGTAGAAATACATGTAGGCCAGCAGGCCCTGAGCGGACGGTTCGTCGTCCTCGGCTGCGTCGGTGGCCAGAGCCAGGGCCGTCTCTAGGTCCTCCTCGACTGCGACTCCGTCGTAGTACATCCAGGCCATGATAGCCTTCCCCAGGGAGTTCCCGTCTTTTACCGCCTTTTCGGCCAGTTGAAGGGCCTTCGCGTCGTTTTCGTCGACTCCCTCGCCGAAATAGTAGAGCATGGCCAGCATGGCGGTTCCGTCCGAGTCGCCTTTGTCCGAGGCTTTTTGGGCCCATTTGAAGGCTTCGTCTTCGTCTCTCGGAACCCCGAAAACCTCCCCGTCGTAGAGGATTCTGGAGAGCATGGAGAAGATCTCCCCGTCCGAGTCGGAGCCGGAGGATTCCCTAAGCAGCGATATCCCTCTGGCCGGGTCTCTGTAGCTCTCCTCGAATATCAGTATCACCCCGAGAAGAGCCTTTGCGTCCGGGCTTCCTCCTCGGACGGCTTTCTCCAGCCATTCGACAGCCTGCCCCGTGTCCTGGGGGACGTCTTCTCCGTCGTAGTAGATGGCTCCCAGGGCGGCCTGGGCGTCGGAATCGCCCGATCGGGCCAGTTCCCTGAGGCTGGACAGCTCCGACTGGGAGAATCGGTCGCTATCCGAAGGGTTTATCCGGGGCGACGATACCTGAGGCAGCGATATCTGGGGCAGCGACGCCCGAGGCATGGCGGGAGAGTTTCGAGAGAACCTCGGGCTTATTCCGCTTTTCTGGAGAAAGGGAACGATCCTCTCTGTGGGGATGGAGGCGTTGACGAAGGCTCCTTCGTCCTCCTCGGTGTATCCCCAGGTGTTTATGCCCACGACCTCTCCTCTGACGTTGACCAGAGGACCGCCGCTGTTTCCTCCCGCTATGGCGGCGGAGTGGATGACCGTTCTCTCTCCGTTTTTCTCTACCAGGGCGCTGACCGTTCCCTCGGTGTAGACCATGGGAGGGGCTTTTTTAAGAGATCCCTCCAGTATGTCGTCGAAGCTCTGATCGAACTGGGTCACCAGAACGGGAAAACCCCAGGCGCTGACTCTGTCCATGCGGTTTATCCTGTTGGTGAAGGTCACCGGTGTCAGTTTAGGCGAGGGGGCGAACTTGAGCAGTGCGAAGTCGTTTCCTCCTGTGTCGCCTCTGTATTCCCTTTTGAAAAGCCTGGCCTCGACAGGTCTCTGGAAGGAGCTCATTACCAGGATGTCGCCGGCGGATTCCACGACGTGGGCGTTGGTCAGGGCGACTCCGTCGGCCACCACGAAGGCCGTGCCCATGCTGTAGGAGTCGTCGTCTTCCACCAAAACGTAGAGGATGCTGGATTCCAGCATGTCCGATACGGCCCTCTGCCTTTCCTCCATCAGGGCCAGGATGTCGATCTCGGCGGCGTGAAGGGGCCCTCCGAGGACCGTAAAACAGCATAGCAGACATAAAGTGAAACGAAAGTAACTCTTAGACAGGAGCTTCTCGACCCGAACCATAGTATCCCGGCCTTCCCTTCGATATTTCTCAAATACTAACACACTAAACCGCCGATTTTTACGAAGTAATATGTTTATGGGACTCTTATGTCAGGGGTCACGGGAAGGCGGTTAAAGGAGAAAACCGTGTAGGGTATATGCCCTATTTAACGATGAGTTTTTTAGGTGTATTATTTAGAAGCCTTTTTGAACTTACAACAATACATCGAATGGAGCTTATGTATATACAAAAACTATCTTACAATGCGAAATATTAGTAGATCAAAATATAGTGGAGGTGCGATATGAGCAGGTTTCTAAGAGTTGTGTTGATTGTGGTTACGGTGCTGATATGCGGTATCCTCATAGCCGATATGGCTATGGACGTCATGGTTCAGAACGAGACGTCCCTTGCGGCGGAAAGCCAGGAGCTTCAGGGGATCCAGGGCGCGGACGAGACCAACATGGTCGTTCAGAAGACCAAGATGAAGAAGTCCGGAGCTGCCGGGAAGAAGGCCGCTAGAAGCATGGATAAGATCCACAAGGATAAACTTGCTCAATACACCGTTATAAACGGGGCTCTCCAGACCCAGAAGGATCTCTACGGGGCTCACAGGGAGGGGCTGGACTCTCAGGTCGCCTCTCTATCGGCCAAGCTCAAAAAGGAGATTCCCCAGGCTAAAGGAGCTCTGAAGAAGTTGAGGGCCCTTACCGACGAGGAGGTCGCTCTCATAAAAAGCACCACAAAGGACGCTCAGGCCATAAAGGGTTCGGAGGCCTGTTACGCATCCTGGAGGAGTGCCGTGGACTCCCTTAAGGATCAGCCTCTTACGGCCAACGAGTTGAAGGCCAGAAACGAGGGGATCCGCAAGAATTCCGATGTCGCCATAGAAAACGCTCATTCTCAGGCCAAGTCAATAAAGTCCGAGGATCTGGCGAAGGAGGACAAGGCGTTGCTTAAAAAGAACGTCGTCGGTGGAGCTAAAAACGTATTTTCCGGAATGGAATCCATCATGGGCAACATGCAGTCGGTCATGCAGGGGCTGATCGGCCAGATGCAAAAGGGCGGAATGCCCAATATGGATGCCAGTTCCCTCCAGGGTCTCCAGGGGATTTTCGAGGGTATCGGTAAACAGATGCAGGGATTCATGAAGGGCTTCGGACCCTTTGCTCAGACGGTCGGCGGTCTGGTTGGAGAGAAGGTTTCCGTTCCCTCTCTGTCCATTCCCGATTTCGGAGGCATGATCGGCGGAATGAGCGGCGGTGGCGGCGGCATTACCCTTCCCATAGGTGGAATCAAGATAAAGTCTCCGTTTTAGGGTAGAGTCATGGGACGGAATTATCTCGCTTTAAGCTGGATTAACCGGCTCATGTCGATGGTCTTGGTGGCCGGTCTCCTTATGGGGACCGCCGCCATGGCCTCCTCCGGGGGCGACCTGAAGAAAAAGGGAATCTCCCTCTATCAGAAACAGGAATTCGCCAAGGCGGCCCAGATCTTCGGCTCGGCGTCCAAAGCCTACGAAAAGGGCAAGGACATGGCCAACGCCGCCGATTGCTCATATAACCGTGGGCTCTGTCTCGGAAAGGTAGATGGCGTGGATCTTCTGGATCAGGCCAAGGCTTACGAGAGGGCCGGAGTCCTCTACGGGAAGGCAGGACGGGGCGATAAGCAGCTTAACGCCTTTATAGCGGGGGCACAGGTCTATCTGAGGAAGGGAGATCTGGCGAAGGCCGAGGCAATCTACGCCGATGCCGAGCCTCTGGCTGAAAAGCTTAAAAAAACTTTGTTCCAGGGGTTGGCCCTGGAGGGGTTGGGTAAGGTCGCCATGACCAGGGGCCAGATCGGCCGGGCAACGGAGCTTTTTCAAAAGGCCGTTCCTCTGGTTAAGGGCAGCGTTTCCGCCTCGGTAAGGGTGGGGCTCCAGATCGCCGCCTGTATCCAGAAAAACGGCGATTTCAAGGGTGCTATGGCGATATGCGATGAGGCCATAGTCAAAGCTGCGCCGTTGAAAAAAGACAAGAAAACCGAGGCTCTCGGAAGGATTCTGCTTTTCAGCTCTTATTCCCAGAGGGCAAACGCCCTGAACCAGCTGGGGTGTTATGAGGAGAGCCAGAAAACCTACTCCCGGGCTCTCGAGGAGGTCGAGAAACTGTCCAGCTTCGACGACAGACAGAGGCTAATGGTCGATGCCAACGTCGTAGTGGCTCAGGGAGAGTTGGGTAACGTTCGTTTTGCCGCCGAGACGCTGAAATCGGTGGAGCAGAGGGCCGTGGAGAACGGCTGGGCGACCCTGGAGTTTATGGCTCTTCAGGCTAGAGGCCGGTTGCTTCGAGTCGACGGAGATTACCGTGGTGCCTACGATTGTTACTTTAGAAGCAGAAACCTGGCGAAGGAGAAGGGCCTAAAAAACGGCTATCTCCAGGCCGTTACGAACATAGCCGATCTCTACTACGCCATGGGTATGTGGGACGAAAGCAAGGATTCCTACAGAGAGGCGATCATAGGTTCCCTGGAGCAAGGGGACATGGAGATCTTCCTCATAGCGTCCCTGGGGTTCAACAGGGTCGCCAGAGGCGAGGACCTGGGGCTTTCCGGGAAGGTGGATTATAGATCTCTGGTCGGGGTTCCCTGGCAGGGGCTTACCATGCCGGAAGGGCGGTTGAAAAAGGATCGTTTCTTTTCCCCCTATTGGAAGGCACTGGATAAAAATTCGGAGCTTTGGTTCAGGCCTTCGTCGATACTGAGATCGGACAGGACGGTGGAGGCTGTCTCTCGAATGCTGGGTTGGAACCGTACCGGTGGAATTGCCCGCTTTGCCGTGGCCGATGGGGTGTTCCGTCTTGCCGAGAGTCGGCTGTCCGTTTTGGAGAAGCTTGAACAAGGCATCAGGGGCCTCAAGGGCGAAGGCTGCAAGGTCCCGGTCCAGTTTTGGATCGCTCTCAGAAGAGGGGCTGGCGAGAGGCTTCTCTCGGGAGCGGTCGGTCCTATGGTTATCCGGACCGAGGGGCTGATGCTTGAGGGCGACGAGCCTGAATCCAAGTATGAAAACGAGAGCTCAAAAGAGCTGGCGGGATCTTTGGAGGTGGTCGCCCATATACCGTCCTATCTCGGAATGGACAAAAAGGCCGAGGCATCTTTGGTCAAGGATCTGTCCGAAGGGCGTTCGATGCCTTCCTCTGTGAGGTCGGGGCTGGCGTCGTATCACGGAGCCAGGGCCAAAAAGCAGTCGGAAAAGCCCGAGGTAAAAAAAGGGATGGACGAGGCCGTTCTCGATCTGGTCCGATCTATAACGGGAAAGAAGATCAGCTCTTCCGATCTGGGAACCGATACGGGGAGTCTGTCTTCATTTATGATCTGCCAGATAAAGGGAGCGGAGTTGATGGTGGATCAGGTGGCCCGATGGAACGATATCGCGACGAGGGCCGCCCTTCTCAAAGAGCTTGGAGTCCGGATCGGGCCTGTGTCGTCGATGGAGGAGTTTCTTGAAAAGTTTCCTCCTGCTCTAGATAAGGGAAGGAAACGCCTCGACTCTCTGAAGGACGATTTGGAAAAGCTGGCCTCCCTGGGAAGTTTTCTGGCCCGGATGGAGATCCGTAGAGAGAGGAAGCTATGCCGGGAGACACTGAAAGCGCATGGTGGCCTGTCTTTCGATAACCGTCAGGCTATGGATCTGCTCATCCGTAAAATGGGTCTCTCCCTGGGAGATCCATCGGGGGCCGCGACGGCTTTGGACAACCTGAAGGAAGAATATGGCTTTGTAGCGAGGACCGCCACAGGGACGATTCCCAACCCCGATCTGGCCTGGCGTTCGACGGTCCTCTCCGCCAAGGCCCGGTTCGAAAAGGGCGACAGAGCCGGTGGTCTGTCTCTTTTGAGGGATGCCATTTCGGTTATAGAGAGCATCTCCCCTGCGGAGGGGACCGAGTCCAGAGCTACCGCCGACAGGCTCGAGGCTTATACCTTGACGATAGATAGTTCCTATCGGCGATGGCAGGAGACTAAGAGCGATGAGGATATGGAGGAGGTCTGGAGGGCCCTCGAATCCATGAAGAGCCGTCAGTGGAGGGAGCTTCTTTCCACCACGGGAATGGGCTTCCTGAACAGGCTGTCTCCCGAGGAGAGGGACGTATATAGAGATCTCAAGGGAGAGGTGACTACCCTCGAGGGAGGCATCAAGCTGGCCTATTCGAAGGGCGATCTTGGCACCATGGTCGATTATGCCTCCGCACTTCAGTCGAAACGTAAGGAGCTCGACGAGTTCATGTCCGGCCATACGGTCGTGGGGTCCGTGGAGGTGCCAACGACGGGGCAGATCCAGGATCTGGTGCCTTCGGATTGGGCTGTGGCCGACTACTATATCTCGCCGGAGATATCCTTTGCCTTCGTGATCCGCAAGGGGCGGCCCGTGGCGTTGGTCCCCCTGGAGTTGGACTATAGTCTGTTCTTTGCCTACGTGACTACGATGAGAAGGGATAAGGCCGAGGAGTTCAGCCTGATGCGAACCAACGACTCTCAGAGAATTTTCGGCCTCAACGGCAGGGATCTCGAGAGATGGCTGTTAGCTCCCCTGAGGGCTCATCTGGGCAAGGTCAAGAATATTTTGGTTATCCCTCACGACGTGCTTTTCCTCTATCCCTACGAGACCATGGTGGCGAAGGATGGATCGGAAAATAGATATCTGCTGGATCTGGGCTGGAATTTTGCCGAGATTCCCAGCGCGTCTCTGATAGTTCATGGAAGCTACGGAGAGAGGTCTTGTTCCGATTCAGCCGCGGTGGTGGCCAATCCAAAATATCTCTACTTCGGAGGGGCGAGGAAAGAGGAAAAGATAAAGCTTAAAGAGGTCCTTTCAGATGCCGAGAGTCCTATAGATGCGGCTGTAAGGCTGAGGGCCGGTCCCTGTATGACTCCCCTGGATGGAACCCAAGAAGAGGCTAACCATTTAAGTTCGATCTGGAAGGAGGCCGGTCGCGATGTGGCTTGCCTGGTGGGCGAGAACGCCTCGGAGTTCGCCATGGCCTCTGCCGATATAGGTTCTTACGGCTACGTCCACTTTGCCTGTCACGGATACGACAGACACAGCATTCCCTTCCTTCAGCCCGGTCTCGCCCTGTCCCCTGCGTCTGACAGGGAAAACGACTCCTTCGCCCAGATGGGCGAGCTGGCCGCTATTAACTGGAGGTCGCGGCTGGTGGTGCTATCCGCCTGCGATACGGGGTTGGGAGATCTTTACGTCGGCGACGGCATGATAGGGCTGAACAGCGTGTTTCTGTCCGGTGGAGTACAGGGCGTCGTGGTGTCTCGGTGGCTCGTTCCCGATGCTGTCGCCCCAGTCATCATGAGAGGCATGTATTCTGCCATATCGAAGGGAGTCTCCCCGGCGGAGGCCCTGAATGGATCCAAGCGCCAGGTTCTCGAAGGAGGGGAGCAGCCCACCGGGTGGGCGGTCCTCAAATACGTGGGGATTCCCTGGGAGATAGAGTCGAAATGAGGGGGCTCGTCAAACGCTCCCTGACCATGGCGGTTCTCATCTCCCTCTGTCTGGGGAGCCGTTCTTTCGGAGAGGTAGACCATCTGAGAGAGAGGGCTCTGAACCTTTACAGAGTTATGGACTACAGAGGAGCTCTGACCCTTTTTTTGAGGGTGGCCGAAGCGAATCCCGAAGAGGGGGCTGTGTGGGATTATGCCGGTTGGTGTCATAGGTACCAGGGAGATTGGGAAAAGGCCCTGGCCTGTTTCGATCGGGCCCTTCCTCTGCTTCCGGGAGAGGCCGGCGCCTGGGTGGCGGTTGGAATGGGGGAGACCTATCTCGGGGCGGCGGATTACGATAAAGCCCGTAGTTCCTTCTCCGAGGCCATAAACAGGGCTCCCGAAGACGAGGAGCTTTTACTCCGTTCTCTTCGAGGAATCGTGTGGTCCTGTGCCTTTTCCGGAGACGATCGAGGGTTCGAAAAGGCTCTTAACGCCATCTCTGAGCTGAACGGCGATATGGCTCGGGCCGTAAGGAACGATCTTTCTACGGTTCTGGAACGGGTAAAAAAGGAGAAAAAGACGGTGCGGGAGCAGGAATCCAAGCCTAAGCCCGTCAAGAAGGCTCCGCCGAAGAAAGCTTCGGTTGAAAGCGCTCCCGATCCGGCGGATCGGGCCAAGTCGTCCTTTCCGGATCGGCTGGCGTGCGATTTTTCCCCCGGCAGTCCGATAGCCAAGGAGTTGGCGGAGCTCTCCAAAAGAGGGGGAAGATCCAAGCGGTCCGACGGCTTCGACGCGAAAGGTCTTATCTATTACGGGATAACCCCTCCCGACGATTGGTCCGGCGATGGATGGATTCCTAGAAAACCTGCCGTTTCGGTCGTCGTGGACGAGTTCGAGGACAAGGTGCTGAGGGTCTCCGTGACGGGGATCTACGGCGTTCGGGAAGATCCCGTATCCACTGGTATGACCTTGTTCGACGAGGCGATGGAAGGGATAAAGCCTTTTTACGGCGATCCCGCTTATATAAAAAAAGAGGGAGTTTCGATGGAGGCCCTCTGGCACGTCTCCCATGGCAGAATGGGTCGACTGGGAGTCGAGGTCATGTTGGACGGAAGCGTGAAGGTTCAGTTGGCGGTAACCGATAGGGTCATTTTCGGTCGTTTTCTTATACATAGCCAAAAAAACAATTAATAAAACTGTTGCGGAGGTGTATGAGTATGAGTAAGTCTAGGTTCTTGGTTATTTTAGGGTTGATATGTGCTCTGTGTGTGGTCTCCTTCGGGGTGGCCTCTGCGGACGTTCGCTCCAAAGAGTCGGGAGCTACGAGAGATATAGTCCTGGTAGAGGAGGATTCGGAGGAGGGAGAGGACGCCGAGGCTAAGCTCCAGATGGAGGAGATGGCGTCGGAAGGAGATCCTCTTGGCCTGAAGCTCTGGTCCGATCGGTCGGAGAAGGGCGATGTCTACGATATCGGCGACAAGATGACGGTCTTTTTCAAGGCGGAGAAGGACTGCTATCTGACCGTGTTGGATTTCACCCCCAGCGGAAGCATCTACAAGCTGTTCCCAAATAAGTGGATGACCGACGGTTTTGTCAAGGCGGGGCAGGAGATAGCGATACCGGCCAAGGGGCAGAAGTTTTCCCTCAAGGTGGGAGGTCCCGCCGGTACGGACGTCATCAAGGCCATAGCCACCAACCAGGAGACCAAGGTCATAGACGAGGAGAACGAGGAGATCATGGGACCCTTTTCCTCCATCAAGGATGCCAAGGCGGCCACCAGAGATATCCTTCTGGTAGAGGAGGAGGAAGAGGTCAATAGCGATAAACCCCTGGAATGGGATGCCGTCGCTTTGTCCATTCACACCAGAGGCGAGTCCGATGAAAAGGGAGGCTTCGGCGTCGCAGAGAAGGACGGATGGGTAGCCAAGATGTGGCTCGACAGGGATAATTTCCTCACGGGTGAGCCTATGTTCCTCAAGTTTTCTAGCAATATGCCCTGCACGGTGGTCAAGGTGGTCAACGATGGGGTTAGCGGCAAGCACAACGATCTGCTTCCCGAGGGAACGACTCTCAATGTAAATCCCGGAAGTATCGTCATTCTGCCGGGCAAGGAGCATAAGTTTAAACTGGTTCCCTCCACTCCCGTAGGGCTCGATACTATCACGGCCTACCTGGCAGGCGAAGACGGAACCGAGATGGACCTGTCCCTCAAGGTTCTGATAGAAGAGTAGACCTCGAACCTATGGGTGTGAAATCTCTTAAAAAAGGGCTGAAACTGTGGCTCTGCGGCATTTTGATCTTAAGCGCGACTCCTCTTTGGGCCGGCGTCGATGAACTCAGGGAGAGGGCCCAGAATCTCTACAGGGTTCAGGATTACCGGGGGGCCCTGACCCTTTTCGACAGGGTGTTGTCGGAAAAACCGGAGGACGGAACGTCTTTGGATTTTTCGGCCTGGTGTCTCAGATATCTGGGAGACTGGAAAAGCGCCGAGGCCAGATTCGATAGGGCGCTGGCCGTCTTGCCCGGCGAGGAGGGCAGTTGGGCCACGGTGGGGCTCGGCGAGACCTTGCTGGGCTCGGAGGCTTACGCTAGGGCTATAGAGACCTTTAACGGAGCCATCGATCTGTCTCCGCAGGACGACGAGCTGGTTCTTCGTTGTCTTAAGGGAATCGCCTGGGCTCAGGCGTTTCTGGGAGATAGACAGGGTTTCGATGCTACTGTGGCCAGGATAAGGTCTATGGATGGATCGGAGGCGGACTCTCTGGTAGAGGACACGGCTCAGGTCCTCTCGGATGTCGAGGTCGCTTCGGCTCAGACCAAGGAGGATCCGGCGGTTGAGGAGGAGTCCAAGGACGTCATAGATCGTCAGGCCGAGCTGGCTCAGGAGGCTGAGCCAAAGGAAAAGGCCTCTAAAAAGGCCGCCATCTGGGGGATAACCCTGGGAGTCTCCGCCGAGGAGGAGATAGCCAAGCTGGAGTCCGACGGTATAGTCTGCTATAGAGGAGACGGGGCCAACCAGTACGGTGTGGAGTTCTCCGTTTTCGAGTTCCCCGACAACCCTCTTCCTGGTTTCCTCATGAAAAACGGAGAGGCTGTCTTTGCCGTCGAGGAATATAAGGGGCTGGTCTACCGGGTGTCGGGATTGGTGACCTACGAAGATACCAGAGCTCCTCTTACCTGGATATACAGTCAGTTCGCCGGGATGGTGGATGCTCTGTCGGGAAAATACGGAGCCCCCGATATGGTCAGGAGGTATGGTATTTCCCTAGAGGCCGCCTGGCTGGTGGACGGATACACTGTATGGATGTTCGCCAGCGTGGGGCTGGACGGTTCCGGCAGTCTTCAGTTGAGCTATATAGACGGAGATGTACAGGCGGAGTTGTTGAAGGACATACAGGAGCAAGGCGAGAATCTGTGATTTCTAGCTCCTAGTTCTAAAGGCTTTTCCATGGTGTCTTTCTTTCGGCGGGGAGCTGTTCTCCGCCGATTTTTTTACCCCGTTCTCGATCCGAAGTTTTTATCCTGAGGTTACCTCGTGATAATATATGGAGATAAACGAGAGAGGAGCGAGAGCGCTTGAACTTGAAGAAAACCTTGGCGATGGTCGTCGGTTTAACGTTGCTGGTCGTGGCGGTCTTTTTCGCCGCGGAGCTTTACGATCACCGATCCGTCTTGGGGACGGCGTCTTACAGGGAGAGGATAGCCCTTCCCGATGGATGTCGTCTTATAGTGGTTCTATCGGAGGAAAAGGACGGATCCAGGATTCCCGTGGCGTCGGTGTCTCGAATTTTGGAGGGAGAACAGGTCCCTCTTCCCTTCGAGCTGCTTTACAGGGAAAAGACGATATCGGAGGGGTTGATCTATTCCCTATCCGCCAGAATAGAGAACGGCACGGGAGAGCTGTTGTTCGTCACGAAGGACCCGGTTCCCATGCCGAAAGACGACGGTCCTGTCGAGATAAAATTGAGATCGGTGAGATGAAAAAAGCCCGCCCTGCGATTCCGCGCAGGGCGGGCTTTTTTAGGGAGGTTCTTCTTAACTGGGCTTAAATGCTCCCTCGACCGATATAAAAGTCACTGTCAGATCGATTCGATATCCCTTCTCGAATAGTCCGGCTATTTTCGTCGTCTCCTGTACAATGTAATCTATTAAGTAATACCAAATTGGTAGAAGGAGATGGCTTTTTTTGAAGGGGTTTCGTTTGTCTGTAGGGAAAAAAATAGGCCTCACCATGGTGCCTATTCTGCTGATCGTGGTTATCGCCGTGGCTGTCCCGGCCTGGAGGCTTTTCTCGAACGCCTTCGTTGAGCAGGCGGAGGAGCAGGCGGTGGCCGGGGCCATGGGGCTTCTGAACTCCATGGAGGCCGCCGGAAAGAGGGCTATGGACGGGGCTCTCGCTCTGTCGTACAGACCGGATCTGGCCGAGGCCATAGACGGCGGGAAGACGGAGGATATCGTTCGGGTGGTCTCGCCTATCCTCGCGGAGCTGAATCTGGACTTCGCCACGGTGACCGATGCGAAGGGCGTAGTCTTGGCTAGGACCCATTCGCCCGACCGCCTCGGCGATTCGGTGTCGAACCAGTCCAACGTGGCCTCAGCTCTTGGTGGAAAGGCTTCCTGGGCGCTTGAGAGAGGTTCCGCGATTCCCTTCTCCGCCAGGGCGGGGGCTCCTGTTTTCAGCGGAGGAAAGGTCGTAGGCGTTGTGTCCGCCGGAATAAGGATGGACGATATGGCTTTCGTGGACGAGGCTAAGAGGTTGTTCAAGGTGGACGTCACCATATTTCTGGGAGACAAGAGATTCATGACCACCATAGTGAAGGACGGCAAAAGGGTGATCGGGACCTCTCTGGATCCGAAGATCGCCGATATCCTGCTTAAGGAGGAACGCTCCTTTACCGGTCCCGCCTCCATACTGGGCATACCTTACGTTACGGCCTACGAGCCCATAAAAGGCGGCGACGGCCGGGTCGTAGGGATATCCTTCGCCGGTCTCTCCGTAGCGGCCTTGAACGGCGTTAGAAATCATATTCTTGCCGTTACCGCCGGAATAGGCATCGCCGCACTGCTTCTCGCCATGATTGCGGTGGCCTTGGTGGTCAAGAGGATACTTCGTCCTCTCGGGCCCATGACGAATCTGGCTCGAGCGATGGCCCAGGGCGATCTGACCTTTCGTTCCGACGTATCCCAGAGCGACGAGTTCGGCGATCTGGCCTCCGATATGGACCATATGGTGGACGAGCTGAACGGCCTGCTGTCGATAATAGACCGTTCCGTCGGCGATCTCACTTCATCGGCGGCTGCCCTGAGCGAGTACTCCGGCGAGGCCGGGGCCGCCATGGACGAGGCCAAGGGGCTGGTAGAGGACACGTCCCGATCGGCGGACGAGAACTCCGATTCCCTCGGGCAGATCAACGGGGGTATCGAGGAGGTGGCTGCCAGCGCTACCTCGGTGGCTTCCGCCGCCACCGAGGGCGCCGAGGCCGCCACCACCATGGGGTCCACCGCCGAGGAGGCAGTGGCGGAGGTAGAGAGGGTTATCGAGGAGATAAAGACCGTTACGTCCGCTTCCAAGGAGGCCATGGATACCATGAAGAGTCTGGGCCGTTCGGTGGAGGATATGGCCGGTTTCGTCGCCACAATAACGGCTATAGCCGACCAGACGAACCTTCTGGCTCTCAACGCCGCCATAGAGGCCGCCAGAGCGGGAGATGCCGGTCGAGGCTTCGCGGTAGTGGCGGAGGAGGTCCGAAAGCTGGCGGAGGAGAGCAACCAGGCGGCGCAGCAGGTCGGCGGTCTTATAGAGGATCTGAAGGAAAAATCCCGAGAGTCCATGGAGGATAGTCGCCGTTCCGCCGAATCTCTGGAGTCCACGTCCGAGAGGGCCTCGGTGGCCCAGTCTCGTCTGGATCGAACCCTCCAGGCGGTGGGAATGGTAAACCAGGCCATGCAGAACGTGGCGGCCGGAGCGGAGGAGCAGGCCGCGTCCGCCCAGGAGATGGAGCACTCGGTGGAGAAGGTCTCTCAGGGAACCAGGGGTGTGGCCGAGCGGATGGAGCGCATCCTCTCTACGGTGGAGGAGACCTTCAGGGCTTCCGACGGGGTCTCCAAGGAGTCGGAACGATTGGCCTACGACGCCAAGAGTTTGGAGGAGATGTTGAGTCGTTTCAAGCTGAGGAAGGGTGAAACGGGGCTTGTCCCGTCGGAGAAGGACAGCTAGATAAAGATAAGGATAAAAGCAGCGGGCGCCCGATTTTAGGCGCCCGCTGCTTTTTGTTATCTACTCTCTAGCCGTTGCGTTTCCTCGAGTCGAATCCGGCGCCGCCTTTTCCGGGGCCGAAGCCGTCCCGGTCTCCGGGGGTGAAGTCCTTCCTCATCTGGAACCTCTCCTTGCCCATGTTCTCGATCATCTGAAGTCGGATCTCAACCTTTTTCTCCGCCAGGGCTGCCAGGTCGTCCGCCGGTGCGTTGCCTGTCATTGCCGAGTGGATCTCGTCCCTGAGGGCGTCCATTGCCTTCCAGTTGTCGGCTCTGGCCCTTTCGACGGCTTCGTTCCTGCCGGATCTGCCGGGCCTTTTCCCTCTGTCGTCGTCGCCTCTACGGAAGGGGCCTTCCTGGTGCCTTTTGTCCGCCAGCTTTTTCTGATCCCCGTCGAGAAGGCCGTAGAGGTCGCGATGAAGCTCCATCCTCTTGGTCTCCAGGGCCACCATGTCCTTCTTCATCTCGGCGACCTTGCCCTCGTCTATATTTCTCCCCGCCGACAGGTCGTAGCGATAGTCCCTCAGGGCCCAGGCTGTTTTCCTGGCGAGTTCCGAGTTGTCGTCGAACCACTTGCGCTCTATCTCTCCCATCTCGAGTTTCTGCTTCGCCGACAGGCTCAGATCGTCGCCCCAGCGGTTCATTCCCTGGCCGAAACCTCTCATCGTCTGTCCGTCGTGGTGCGTCCTATGTCCTCGGTCCCGTCCGCCGCATCCGTTCCAAGCCTCGGCGCTCGCCGACATCGAACCGATCGTAACCGCCGCTACCGCCGCCAAAATAGCCAGTGTTCTCTTTCCGTTTTTCATCTCTGAATTCCTCCTCTTGTCGATATAAGCTTCCCGCTCGGGGGCTCTCTCTTTCGCTGTGACCCCATTCTAGCCCGGGGCAGGTCAAGGTGCCTTATAGGAACGGTAAAGGAATGTAAGGGAGGTTCCCCCGTCGGTAAAAAAAGGGGACCCCCTGCCATTTGGGGGTGGCAGGGGGGATGGGGAAAGAGTTTGCATCCCTATGGGGATGTCTCAGGAAGGGTCTTATTGATCGGGGACCATGGTCCCCTTTTCGATGTAGTTCAGGTGCCAGCCCAGGGCGGAGGCCAGATCGTGAGGTTCGTGTCCTCCCCTGGCCTCGCCGAGTCTCAGGTATTCCCTGAGAGGTGCCCGATAATCGGGATGGGCGCATTTTTCTATCATGAGACGGCTTCTCTCTCTGGGGACGAGCCCACGGAGGTCCGCTACGCCGTATTCGGTTATTACCACGTCCACGTCGTGCTCGGTGTGGTCCACGTGTGAACAGAAGGGAACTATCCTGGAAATTTTTCCTCCGTTCGCCGTCGAGGGGCACAGGAATACGCTCAAAAAGGCGTTTCTGGCGAAATCGCCCGATCCTCCTATGCCGTTTATCATCTTGCTGCCCATGGCTACGGTGGAGTTCACGTGACCGTAGATGTCCACCTCCAGAGCCGTGTTTATCGCTATCAATCCTAGCCTGCGTATTATCTCCGGATGGTTGCTTATTTCCTGGGGCCTCAATACCGCTTTTTTCCTTATTTCCTCTAGTCGGCGGAGCAGTTTCTTGGCTCCTTCCGGCGAGTTGGTGAAGGCCGTTCCGGACATCTGCTGGACTTTGCCCGTCTCCAGCAGGGTCAACATGGAATCCTGGATTACCTCGGAGTATATTCTTAGGTCGTCGGTGGGCCAGTCGACCAACTCCCCTATTACGGCGTTGGCGACGTTGCCGACTCCGGCCTGTATCGGCAGAAGTCCCGGCGGGAGTCTCCCGGAGGAGACCTCGACCGACAGAAGGTCCATGAGGTTTCTGGCCATAGCCCGGGAGACGGGATCCGGCTCTTTCATCGGGGTGAGGTGGTCCGGTACGTTCGATGGAACGATCGCCACTATCTTCTCCATAGGACAGGTTATATAGGGAGTGCCTATTCTGTCGTTAACCTTCAATACGTGAAACGGTTTTCTATAAGGCGGCTCCTCCGGGATGAATATGTCGTGGATGCCCTCCAGCCCCTCCGGCTGGGAGGTGTTCACCTCTACTATCACCCGTTCCGCCGATTCGACGAAACTGGGAGAGTTTCCCACCGACGTCGTAGGCACCAGGTTGCCTTCCTCCGTTATGGCGCAGACCTCTATTATCGCCACGTCCATCGGTCCGTAGAAGCCGTAGCGAAGGTTCTGAGGGGTCATGGAAAGATGCATGTCCTGAAAACCGACCTCGCCGCCGTTTATGGCGTCTCTGATCGCCTTGCCCGTCTGGTAGGGAAACCGATAGGATATGGCTCCCGCCTCGGCCAATCTGCCGTCCAGCTCGGGGGCTACCGATGCTCCCGTCCATAAGGTGAAGTTTTTCGGACCTCCGTTCAGGGCTCTGTCGGCCATCGCCGACGGTATCACCTTGGGATATCCCGCCGGGGTGAAGCCGCTGCATCCTACCGTGGCTCCGTCCTGGACGTATATAGAGGCCTCCTCCGGCGTCATCAGTCTCGATCGTAGGGCGGTGTTTCTGATTCTGTCCTTTGCATGGCCGAAAAGATCGGTCATATTTGGTTCTCCTCTCACGAAAAAAAAAGAGACGCCCCCTGAAGGACGTCTCTGAATCGCAACGAAATAAAACCGATCGGCCGGTGAGCCGACGGGTTTCTCGCCGATTACCCCGAGTCCTCGCAGGGTGGATGGGTCGCGTGTTCAGGCCGGTATCCTGGCTTCCCTCATCCGTCGCCGAGCCTTCCCGGAGAAATCTCTCCAGTGGCGTTTTCGACGACGTCGGGTATACAGTGGCGGGTCCGCGCCGGATTCTCACCGGTCTTCCCTGTCACCTGAACTCGATCGATTACGAAGGTCATTATATACCTTTTTTCGACGAGGTCAACCCCCGGCGAGAAAATCGTAAAGAATGGTAAGGGGGTTCCCTTCTTCGTGTTTCAGCACGATATAATGAATTATCGGAGAGCGTCGTGAAAAGCTGTGATTCGAGGGAGGTTTTTCCGTATGGATAAAATTTTAGTCGTAGACGACGACAGGGAGTTGGGCGAGCTCCTGACGGAGTATCTCGGAGGAGAGGGCTTTCAGGTAAGCCTCAGCTACGACGGTAAAAACGGAGCCCTGGAGGCCGCCGCGGGAAAGCACGATCTGGTCGTGTTGGACGTCATGCTGCCGGGTCAGAGCGGTTTCGAGGCCCTGAAGGAGATCAGGAGGACGTCGTCCATTCCGGTGATCATGTTGACCGCCAAGGGAGACGAGGTGGACCGGGTCCTGGGGCTGGAGATGGGAGCCGACGACTATCTTCCCAAGCCGTTCAGCCCCAGAGAGCTTTTGGCCAGGGTTCGGGCGGTCATGAGGAGGCGAAACGGTCCGTCCGATCCGGAGCGCCTGACGGTGGACGATCTGGAGATGTTCGTCCGTTCCAGGCAGGTTATGTTGGATGGCATCACAGTGGATCTGACCTCCATGGAGTTTCGGCTGTTGGAGGTGTTGCTCCGCTCGGCCGGTCAGGTTGTGTCCAGAGACGATCTGTTTCGTAAGGTACTAGAGAGATCGGCGGCCCCTTTCGACCGCAGCCTGGATATGCACGTCAGCAATCTCAGAAAGAAACTCGGTCCCCACGAGGACGGAACGGACCGAATAAGGACCGTCCGGGGCGAGGGCTATCTCTATACCCTTCCGGTGAGCTGAGATGTCCTGGCTGAGGTCCGCCACCCTGTTCAGAAAGATCTTTTTAGGTTTTTTGCTGGCGATCGCAGCGGCGTCGGTGCTCCACGTCGCTGTTACGGGGCTTGTCGTCCGGTTGGGGCTTCTGGATCTGTCCCTGGAGGCCAAGCTCAGAAAGGAGCTGAATAGGGAGGCTCCGTCTCTCGTGGCCCTTTACGAAGAGAGAGGGGCCGATGCCCTGAAGGACGAGCTCGGCCGTCTGAGGGAGGAGAGGCGGCTGCTGTTCGTCATTCTGGACGATAGGGGAGCTCCTCTGGCGGGGATGGTCCCCTCTCGGGGAGAGAGGATGATGCCAGACGTCAGGCGTCATCACGGTCTCTCTGGTCCTCCTCGCTCCTCCTGGATGAAGGATCTTCCCGCCGCCACCGAACCGGTGGTCTCGCCCGGCGGCGCGACATACGTGGTCACCCTGTTCGCCCTTCCCGGAGCCCTTCCTCCCAAGGACGGCCTCTACCTGTCTCTGGTCCTGTATTTCGCCGTCCTGATGGCGGTCGGAGGGGCGGTGAGCTACTTTCTCGCCCGACATATATGCTATCCGGTCGAGGCGTTGAGCAGGGCCTCTCTGGCTCTGGCCTCGGGGGACCTGTCCGTAAGGGCCGAGAGGGAGGGCCCCTTCGGCGACGACGAGATAGGCCAGCTGGCCAGAAATTTCGATTCCATGGCCGATCACGTCGAGAGAAACATCACGGGCCAGAGCAGGCTTCTCGGGGACATCTCCCACGAGCTCAGGTCCCCTCTTACGAGGCTCAACCTGTCGCTGGAGCTGCTTAGAAACAGGCTTCCCGATGACCTGGACGGCCTTATGGACAGGATAGAGCGGGAGTCGGAGAGGATGAACCGCATGATCGGCGATCTTCTCGGGCTCGCCAGGGAGGAATCCCGCTTCGGAGGGGAGAGGAGGGAGTCGGTTTCCCTGAGGGAACTTCTGGCCTCCGTGGCGAAGGACGGCCGTTTCGAGGCGCTCGCCTCCGGAAAGGACGTCGTCTCAGGGGATGTCCCGGACGTTGCCGTATCGGTCGACAGAGGGGCCATGGAAAGCGCCCTGGAGAACATCGTGAGAAACGGCGTCAGGTACACCGCCCCCGGCACGGTGGTGGAGCTGAGGGCCGAGTACGAGCCTGAAGAGGAGCTTCCCCTCTCGATAATAGCGGAGGACCGCGGGCCCGGCGTTGCGGAGGAAAATCTGGAGGCCATATTCAGGCCCTTCTTCCGAGAAGGCGAGGCCAGGGACAGGGACTCCGGAGGAGTCGGGCTCGGCTTGGCCATAGCCCGCAGGGCTGTGGAGAGGCACGGAGGCATCGTGGAGGCGGCCAACAGGGATGGAGGGGGTCTGTCGGTCAGGATCAGACTTCCCCTGGGGTTCGGCTAGTTTCCCAGAAGAGGGCTTATCCTCTTGTAGAGCCAGAACGTAGATATCGACACGACGGTCCCCTTCAGAAGGTTGAAGGGGACTATTCCGTATATCACCAGAGTCGGAACGTCCTCTATCCCGGGGATCGCGGCACCGGCCATGGATACGATAGTGTCGATCGGGACGAATTTGGAGTACAGGGGAATCAACACGGTGCCGTTTAGGATGGCCGCAGTGGCTGTCATGGCGGCAACCCCTACCGCCATACCTAGCAGGGCCCCGGTTTTCGTCTTGTTCGCCCGATAGATCAGTCCCGCCGGGAGGACCAGAGCCGAACCCATGACGAAGTTGGCCATCTCCCCGACTCCTGCCGATGAGGACGCCGCGCAGTGCAGCAGGTTCTTCACCGCCTCTATGGCGACGCCGTTGCCCGGGCCCCAGGCGAAGGCCCCTATCAGTGCCGGAACGTCGGACAGGTCCATCTTCAGAAACGACGGAAAAAGAGGTACCACCGTGTCCACGTACATGAGCACGGTGGCCAGCCCGGAGAGCAGGGCACCCCACACCATCCTGCGGACGTTCTCGTTTCCCCTCGCTCGTTCCATTTCCGATCATTCCCTTCCTTTATCTCGAATGTCAGGCCGTCGTCCTACGGCCGGGTAACCACGTATGATATCCTATTTTCCTTTCGGTCGCCACGAAATTTGGGCGATATGGGTGCATACGCTATAATTAGGAACGAATCCTGGAGGAGGTTTGACCATGGCTCGTGATTCGTCCGACACACTGCATCATGTTATGGAGAAGATACGAAAGGACCTTGCGGACAGCATGGTCACGGTGTCGGACTTTCGAAAGGACGAAGACGACCGGTTGAGCGTCATAAGATCCGAGTTGACTAAGACCCGTTCCGAGCTGGAACAGGTGATATCCGAGATGGACGAGATGACGTCCCTCTACTTCTCCGCCAGGGGCGTTCTGTCCCAGTCTGTCAGAGGCGGCACAGAGATGGAGCAGAGAAGGGCCTACGAGAAGGCGGAGGAGTTCCTGTTTCGTAAGGCCGCTCTGGCCGAGAGGGAAAAGGGGCTTAGACAGCTTAGAGACTACCTAGAGAGGGACGAACGAAGGGTGGCCTCCAGGGTGGAGAAAAGCGACTCCGCCGTAGGAAGACTCCGGGTCGCCCTCAACGTCGTCAGCGACAGGATCGAGACCATAGAGGTAAACGAGGAGAAGGGCGGGGCCAGGCGGTTGGCTCAGGCCTATTCTCTTGTGGAGAGAGAGAGCATGAGCCTGGCCCGGGAGCTTCACGACGGTCCGGCCCAGAAGTTCTCCGGTGCTCTGATGTCCATGGACTTCGTGCGACGCCTTCTTCGAAAGGACCAGGTGGATAAGGCCTCCGAGGAACTGGACAAGGTCAGGGAGCAGATGGTGGAGACTATGGACGAGATAAGGTCGTTCCTGCATCTTCTCTATCCCAGGGACCTGGAGGACGGTCTGATGGTCGCCTTGGATAGATGGGTCGAGGCCACGTCCAGCCGCTACGGTGTGTCGGTCAAGCTCAAGACTATGGGTCCGGTGGAGGATATCCCCGGGGGAATGGCACCCCATCTCTACAAGATCGTTCGTCAGGCGGTGGCCAACGCCGTTACCAAGGGGGAGCCTAAGAGGGTGACGGTGTTGTTCTCCGTGAGGGACGATATTTTGTTCGTCAAGATAATGGACGACGGCTTCGGCTTCGATGTCGAGACCGCCAGGGAAGAGGCCAAGGAGAGGGGCTCTTACGGGATGGTCTCCATGGAGGAGAGGTCCAGAATTCTCGGAGGGGAGTTCAACGTCGACAGCGTACCCGGTCAGGGGACGATAGTCTCTTTAAAGGTGCCTATAAGGAGTGATATCTGATGGAAAAACCCATTCGCGTCCTGGTGGTGGACGACCACGCCATATTCAGGACCGGCGTGATAAACACCCTGTCCCTGGAGGATGACATCGAGGTGACCGGAGAGGCCGGCGACGGACTGGAGGCGCTGGAGGTGATGAAGAAGGTGGACTTCGACATCGCACTGGTGGACGTGACCATGCCGGGCATGGGCGGGGTGGAGCTGGTGGGCAAAATGGAGGAGGCCGGAATGGCCCGATCGGTGATAGCCCTGACCGCCTTGGAGGACGACCGGGACATGGTGTTTCTTTCCAAAGCGGGGATAAAGGGCTTCGTCCTGAAGACCTCCGGCTTCGACGAGCTGATAGCCGCCATAAGGACGGTATCAGGAGGGGATAACTACGTCGATTCCCGGGCCGCCGGCAAGCTCCTGAACTGCTTCTCCGAGGACACCTCCCGGGAGAGGGGTATGTCCAGACTCTCCGAAAGGGAGCTGGAGGTGCTCTACTGGCTGGCTCAGGGACTGAACGGTCAGGAAATAGCGGATCGGCTGTCCCTGTCGGACAAGACGGTGAAGAACCACATAAGCCATATCCTGGCCAAGCTGGGGGTGTCCGACAGAACCCAGGCTGTGGCTTGGGCATGGCGGTCCGGCCTGGCCTCGAAGGACCCATCGTTTTTCAAAGGCTGAGACTTCGATCTTATCCGTATCTACGGGGAGCCCCTTTCGGGACTCCCCGTTTGTTTTGAAAAAACAATAAAAAAGGCTACAATGAGGCCGAACATAAGGATGATCGAGGAGGGATCGATTATGGCGGTTTCGTTGTTCCGGAAGGCGAAGGGTTTCGTGACCCGTTCAGTTTTGGATCGGGCCGTCGAGAAGGTTCGAAAGGGAGAGATGGGCGATCTGGCCGATATGCTGGAGTCCATAGGAAGATTGGCCCCGGCCCGGTATCACAGGGAGGCCCTGTGCAGGATGGCGAAGATGGTTCGTTCCGAGGATCCGTCTGTGGCCTTTCTGGTCCGGGCGGTCCGGGAGCTGTCGCCGCTGGCCCTGGAGAATATGATCCGAAACCTGATAGTCAACTTCATGGTGCTGGGCCGAGGAGTTAGGGAGGAGAAGGAGGCCGAACTGGGGGTCCATCTGCCCAATTTCATGGTGATAAGTCCTACCATGAAATGCAACCTTCACTGCACCGGATGCTATGCCGGAGAGTACGACAGAGGGGGAGAGCTCACCTTCGAGGAGCTGGACGACCTTCTGATTCAGGGGAAGGAGCTCGGGATGTATTTCTATACCCTCTCCGGAGGGGAGGTCCTGCTTTATCCCCGTATATTCGATCTGTGGAAAAAGCACGACGACTGCTACTTCCAGTTCTACACCAACGGCACCCTGCTGGACGACGGTACGGTGGATCGTATGGCCGCCCTGGGGAACGTCGCTCCCATGGTGTCGGTGGAGGGGACGGAGGATCAGACCGACGCCAGGCGGGGCAGGGGCACCTACCGCAAGGTTCTGGAGGCCTTCTCCAGGATGAGGGAGCAGGGGATGCTCTTCGGCTTCAGCGCCACCTGCACGTCCCTGAACTCGGACTATCTGGCGAGCGACGAGTTCATAGGCTCCATGGTGGAGCGGGGCTGCATGGTGGGGTGGTTCTTTCAGTACGTTCCCATAGGGGTGAGCCCCGACCTTACCTACATGGCCAGTCCCGAACAGAGGGCCGCCCTTCACGATAGCGTCTCTCGCTGGCGTTCCAGCGGGGAGTATCCCATATTCACCGGCGATTTCTGGAACGACGGCCCCTACGTGGACGGGTGCATGGCGGGAGGCAGTCGCTACTGGCACGTCATCTCCGACGGCAGGGTCGAGCCCTGCGTTTTCGTCCCCTTTGCGGCGGACAGCATAAGGGAGAAGAGCCTGGTGGATATCGCCAGGAGCCCGTTCTTCTCGGCCATAAGGTCTGCCCAGCCCTACGATGGCGACGACGATCTCCTGTGTCCCTGCATGATACTGGACCATCCCCGCGTTTTGAGGGTACTGATAGATCGTTTCGACGCCAAGCCCTGTCATCCCGGGCTGGAGAGGATGTTGTCCGGCTCGGTGGCGGAGGGATTGGACGATTACGGAAAGGCGATAAGATCCTTATACCGCCCCCTATGGGAGGGGTGCGAGAGGGAGAGATATCTTAAAAGAAATTCTGAGGGAGATTCTCTTGTGATAAAGTAATGGAGGCATTAATTAAAGAAAGAGAAAGGTCACATGGACCTTTCTCTTTCTTTTTTTGCTTCTTAGATTTCTCTGGCAATTTCGTAAGCATTCCAGATGGCATTCTTTATATTTATGGGGCATACCGCATCGCCTATAATGTAAACTTCCGGGTGAAGTGTTCGAAGTTTATGGTATAGGTGATTATCAGGGCGATAGCCTGTAGCTAGAATAATAGAGTCACAGAGGATTGTCTCCGTTGTGTCGGATTCAATCGTGAGGCTGTTTTCCTGTACGGAAACAACCTTGGTATCGGTTTTTTGGTCCACCTTAAGTTTGTTCAGTAAATCCAAGAGCATAGTTTTGTTGGGACGAGGAACGTCTCCTACAGAGATAAGTTCCGGTAATTGTTCTATCAACGTCACCGAATGCTTTTGGTCTTGAGCTATCCACATTGCTATTTCACAACCAACTAAGCCTCCTCCTATTATCGCAACTCGCTTACCTATCTTCTTGAGCCCCATGAGTGCCTCTTTAGTTGAAAGAACGTGAGGAGAAGACGGGTTCAGTCCTGGGATGGGAGGTATCACCGCAGTGGACCCAGTAGCGACGACGATGGCTTCTGCATTTTTGTCCAGGGCTTGATCTACGGAAAGACGTTGACCGAGGTGAACGACGACTCCTGCATCCTCGATTTGCTGTCTGTACCACGCCAGAAGTTTTTTATCGTCATCCTTGAAGGACGGTACCGATCCTTCAACAATATGACCGCCTAGGACTTCGGTGGCTTCATATAGGGTTACTTGATGACCTCGCGATGCGGCGACCCTGGCGGCCTCCATACCGGCTAATCCACCGCCTATGACTAGAATTTTTCGAGGATCTAGGGTTGGTTTTAGATCGTATTCTCGTTCTCGTCCCACCTGAGGATTGACGGCGCAGCATAGAGGGTTGCATAGGGCGATTCGCTTGAGACATCCCTCGTGACATCCTACGCATGGCCTGATCCTGGAAATGTCGTTTTTTCTGACCTTGTCGGCCCAAAAGGGATCGGTCAATAGGGGTCGTCCTAGAGAGACTCCGTCAGTTCTGCCCTCTGAGATAGCTCGTTCTGCTACGTCGGGATCTCCAAGTTTTCCTGCTGAAATTACCGGAACGGAGAGGACCTCTTTTAGCGGTTTGGTGAGATGAAGATAGCTTCCATCCTGTAGATACATGGGGGGATGGGCCCAATACCACGAATCGTAACTTCCGCCGTCGGCATTGAAGGCGTCATATCCGGCTTGTTCCAATATTCGAGCTACCTGGAGTCCCTCTTCGATGTCTCGTCCCATTTCGATGGCATCTTCTCCCGGTAGGATCCCCTTATGGAGTCCTTTCATATAGGTTTTAACACCGTATCGAAGCATGACGGGATAGTCAGAACCGGCTAATTCCTTGGTTCGCTTCAGTAGTTCTATAGGTAGAGTCAGTCGGCCATTCAAGTCTCCGCCGAAACGGTCGGAGCGTTGATTGAAGGCTTTAAGGGTAAACTGATCCAACAGGTACCCCTCGTGAACGGCGTGTACCTCTATTCCGTCAAAACCACTTACTCGAGCGATTACTGCAGCTTCGGCGAAGGATTCGATGAGTTGCTCGACCTCTTCGGTCGTAAGCGCCCTACAGGAGATACTCGGATCCCAGAAGTTGGGAACCGGCGATGGCGCGATTGGCTGAGATGTGGCGGTATGAGGATGGACCACCCTGCCGAATCCCAAGGTCATTTGAAGGAATATTCTGCAACCGTAGGCGTGAACTCGCTCGGTCAGTTCCATGGCAGTCTGTCTGAAGTGAGCGGGATTGAACGTTGGATTGGGTTGAGACGGCATGACGAATGGTTCGATTTCGTTCTCCACCTTGGCGCATCCTGTTATGAGAAGACCAACCCCTCCTCTTGCTCGTTCTACGAAGTACTCCATTCCCCGCTTGGTGAATCCTCCTTCGGAGGTCACCAAGCCGCTCATCCCCATGGGAGCCATAGAGATTCTGTTTTTCAGCTCTACTCCACCGATAGACATAGGTGTGAACAGGTGAGGGTAAGGCATGGAATTCATCGGCTTTCCCCCAAGACCTGGTCTACCGTTCGCTGGATTAGGTCTTCGTCTGCCAGCCAAGGCAAGGTTATGGTGTCTTCGCTGCTTTCGTTGTGTTGTGCAGCGACTTCCATGGAGTGATCGTTTCTGGCCCAACTTCTCCTGGCGACGCCGCCCATGACGTCCCAACAAACTCCTAGACGAATAATCTGGTCGACTCGGTCGCTGCCGTCCAGCAGAAGGGCAAATCCGGAATGTATACTTCGTCCGATACCGACGCCTCCTCCGTTATGGAGAGAAATGAAGGTCATCCCTCTGGCGGCATTGCCAGCGTAGCAGTGAACGGCCATGTCTGCCGTCACGTTACTGCCGTCTTTGATGTTGGCCGTCTCCCTGGTGGGACAGTCGGCTCCTCCGGTGTCGTGATGGTCCCGTCCCATCATTATAGGGCCGACCTCTCCGTTGCGAACCATATGGTTGAATCGAAGCGCGATGCGAGTCCGTCCTTCCATATCTTGATAGAGCATTCTGGCTTGTGTGCCGATGACCAAGTCTTGAGATCCAGCATGGCGAATCCAATTGTAGTTGTCTCGGTCTTGAGGACGTCGATCGGGATCGATACAGTCCATTGCGGCGCGATCAGTTTTTTCCAAATCGGATGGGTTGCCGCTGAGGCAGACCCAGCGAAACGGTCCATATCCGTAGTCGAATAGATCCGGACCTGTAATGGCTTCTATAAAATCGGGGAAGATAAAGCCATCCTTGGAGTCCTTTCCGTTTTTTGCCAACTCGGTGACGCCAGCTTCCACCATGGCTGCCATGATAGAGTTGCCGTATTCCAGGAACCAGGCTCCCCGGTCCGTCAAGGTTTTGATGTGTTTCCAATGGACTCTAAGGCTTTGGTCGACCAGACGCCTCAATTGTTTTCTGTCTTTGACTAGAAGTTCTCGTCCTTGGTCATAGCTTATCCCCTGAGGCGTATATCCGCCGTCGTAGGGGATGTGGCACGATGTTTGGTCCGATAGAATGTCCGGGGTTACGTTACGTTCAGTCAGACGTTCCAAAAGGTCTACAACGTTGCCTCGATAGGCTAGAACCACCCCTTCCCTTCGGTTTTTACAGGCTACGGCACGATCGATGAGAGTATCAAGGTCGGTCGAAGCGTCGTCCAACCAGCCTTTTTTGAGTCGGCTGTCTATGAAGTCGTTGTTTACCTCTGCGATGATAGCGGCGCAACCGGAGATCTGGGCAGCCTTGGGCTGTGCGCTACTGATGCTTCCGATTCCTGCGGAAACGTATAGAACGCCCTTGAGGTCTTCGCCTGTTCCGATTCCTGCCTTCCTGGCGGCGCCAAGAAGCATCGAATAACAGCCATGGATGATACCTTGGGGGCCGATGAAGAACCAGCCCCCGGCCGTCATCTGTCCGTAATTTGTTACGCCCATCTGAGCTGCTACGTCCCAATCTGCCTGGTTATCGTAAGCTCCTACCATGATGCCGTTTGAGTTGATAACCCGAGGAGCATCGACCGAAGAGCGGAATATCCCCAGAGGATGGCCGGATTGGATGACCAAGGTCTGGTCCGACTCTAGGTTTTGGAGATACGCCATGACCAACCTGTACTGAAGCCAGTTTTGAAATACTTGTCCCGACTCGCCGTATGTTACAAGTTCGTAAGGGTAAAGAGCGACGTCGAAGTCCAGGTTGTTATCGATCATGGCCTGGAGAGCTTTCCCTTCAAGGCATTTCCCCTGATAGTGGTCGATGGAACGCCCCCAGATCCGTCCTTCGGGGCGATATCGGTAGGCGTAGATACGTCCCCTGGAATAGAGTTCTTCCATAAATTCCGGAGCCAATTTAGCGTGGAGGGATTCAGGTACATACCGTAGGGCGTTTTTCAAGGCCGTTGCGGCCTGAGTTTTTGTGAGCTTAAACCCTCGATTCGGAGCCCGGCGAATGCCGGGAGCGAATTCGGGGGGGGGTGGCAGTTCGTTTCCGAGATCGATTTTTCTGGCCGTGAGAAGCCGATGATTATTCATATGATCCATGGAGCTTTTCCCCCTTTACTTTGGTTGATTTTAGAGTACGGGAATGCGTTCATGGATTCTATCCTCTGACCATAGGAATTAGCTGCCTGGGCTTTAGTGGAAATCTATGAAAGACGTCAGAAACCTACGTAGCCTTTTCGTATAGCGTATTTGGTTAGATCGACGGTGTTCTTTAGATTTAGTTTTTTCATTATGTTTTGACGATGGCAGGCAACGGTGTTGACGCTTAGATGAAGCTTCTCTGCGGCCTCTTTGTTGGTTAAGCCATCCCCCAATAGCCTAAGTACCTCGATCTCTCTTGTGGATAGCTCGTAGGTTTCGTCTTGGGGGATGTCTCCAACCATGGATTCCAAGTAGATATCGGAAAGCATTTCCCGGACACGCGGGCCGATATAGGTCTTCCCTTGAGCGACGGTTTTTACCGCTTCCGCCAACTCGTCGAAGGCGCAGTCTTTCATTAGAAAACCGGTGGCTCCGGCTTTGAACATCTCGGAGACGAAATTCGCATTGGCGTACATGGAAAGAGCCACGATTCGTGAGCAGATGCCTCTAAGTCGTACGGTTCGAGCTGCGTCGATTCCGTTCATCTCGGGCATCATAACGTCCATTACGATCACGTCCGGTTGCATCGATTCGGCCAGCCGAACAGCGTCCAGACCGTTGGAGGCCTCAGCAATGACGGTCATTTCTTGTTGGCGTCCCAGGAGGGAGCGTAGTCCCTCTCGTAAAATCGTGTGGTCATCGGCCAACAGAATAGTTGTCATGATTGGATCTCCTTTCTTGCGCTGTGGTTGTCGAGGGGATATTAAGCGAGATGGTTGTTCCCTTACCGGGATATGACTCAATTTTTGCAGAGCCTCCCATAGCTCGAATCACGGTCTGAAGACTGAATAGTCCGTAGGATTTGCGGGTGAAGTCGGATTTTTCCAATATTTCCAGATCGAAGCCTGCACCTTCATCGGCAACTCTGACGATAATACTATCGTTTTCCGTTGTGGTGTTGATCTTTGCTTGGTTGGTTTGCCCGTGTTTGATTACGTTCATGAGTAATTCCTGTATGGAACGAAATACGAATGCCTTGACGTCGTCGTTATCAGGCTCTCTAAATCCGCTTGCGTCGTAGTCGATGACCAAACCGTACTTTTTTTCTAACTCTTGACAGAGCCATTCGATGGCGGCCTTCAGTCCTACCTGGTAAAGGAGAGGGACACCTAGGTCAAAGGTTAGAGTGCGGGTGTCGTTTAGAACGGTATCTAAAGTGGCGACCACCTCGGTTAATTCCTGTTTCAACGAGGAGCTGTTTACGAGTTCCAACCCCATCTGGAGCTTGAGTTTTGCCGATGCCAGATTTTGGCCGACGGTATCGTGAAGTTCTTTGGCGATGAGGCAGCGTTCCTGCTCTTTTGCTACCGAAAGGGCGGAAGCCAGGGCCTGAAGGCGATGCCGATAGTGACGTTCCCGTGTCTCCGCTATCTTGCGTTTAGATATATCGACGAAGGTTCCTATCACGCCCAGAATTATGCCGTTATCATCCTTGATGAGGGCCTTGGAGAACGACACGGTGTGAATTGTTCCATCGCTGTAGATCAGTTCTCGTTCCTCTTGCTGAGGTGGTCCGCCTTGGGCGATTAATAACTGATCTCTTTCGAAATATAGTTTGGCTTGGGAGGGCGATGTGACGTCGAAAACCCTTTTTCCGATGATCTCTTCTTCCAAAAGTCCCAAGAAGTCAGCGAAGGCTCTGTTGCAGCCAAGATAAACTCCGTGAACGTCTTCGTAAAAAACTGGTACGGGCACCAGCGAAAGGAGTTTCTGAAAGATTTCTTTTTCTTGCTCTAGTTGGTCGACACGGCGCTTAAGTTCCTTGTATCGCATTGTACATTCTCCTTCCTACGGCAAATATCTTAATTCGTTCCATGCCGAAAGCAAGTGAGCGTGGTCCTCTCTATTTTTATCAGCTAGCTCTCTTGCATTGAATAGTCTATTGTGACTAATCTCAAGTACTCACGTTCCTTTCTCAATGGGATGGCTTTAAGGTCCGATTTTCGGGTACGGTTAGCTTAAGGTCCGCTTCCTGTGGTGGCGGGGAAAAGACGTAAGAGGAGGTTTATGCGATGAAGGAAAATACTGGTGTTGCCCGAGAGCGATTCGGCTCGTCCCTTGGGGCTATCTTTACCGCTGCCGGAGCAGCTGTAGGTCTAGGAAATATCTGGGGATTTCCTTATGTGGCTGGCAAGAACGGCGGTGGAGTTTTCGTTATCATGTATTTGGTCGCGGTGCTGCTGATTGGCATTCCTTTGATGATTTCGGAGTTTGTCATTGGTCGTGAAGGCCGAAAAAATATGATTGGATCTTTGAAAAAGTTGGCTCCGGGAACCTCTTGGCACTTGGGCGGTTGGCTCTGCGTAGTGTCGTGTTTTTTGATTCTCGGTTTTTATGGTGTGGTTGCGGGTTGGAGCATGGCTCACGTTGTAAAGGCTCTGGGGGGAGTTTTCGTCGGTCTCGGAGCAGAAGAGATAGGGAAAAATTTCGGTGCGTTTATCAACGATCCATACTGGCCGGTGGTATGGCACGGTATCTTTATGGGAGCCACCGCTTTTGTCGTTATGGGGGGGCTTCGAAACGGCATAGAACGTTTCGCCAAGGTGGTTATGCCGCTGCTCTTTGTCATTCTCGTTGTCCTTATGGTGAGGAGCTTGACGTTGGATGGAGCCCAGGCTGGACTGGATTTTCTCTTCCGTCCTGATTTTTCCGTAGTCCGATGGAAAACCGTTGCCATTGCAATAGGTGCTGCCTTTTTCTCCATAGGCGTCGGAAACGGTGTTATGGTGACCTTGGGATCCTACATGGACGACAAGGATAATCTGGCAAAGGATGCTTTCATGGTGTCTATGACCGATACTGCCGTGGCGGTCATATCAGGTCTGGCCATATTCCCTGCCGTTCTGGCCCTTGGATTTGAGCCTGCTAAGAGTTCCGGTTTGGCTTTTGTGACCGTCCCCGCCGTCTTGCAGCAGCTTCCTGGTGGGCTTATGGTCCATTATGTTTTTACCGTTCTTTTCTTTTTGCTACTTTCGATTGCTGCATTGAGTTCCTCTGTTACCACTTTAGAGGTGGTGGTAGCCTATTTCTGTGAGGATATGAATGTTCGTCGCCCAGTTGCCGTCGCAGGAGTGGCGGGAGCTATGTTTGCAATAGGAATCCCTTGTGCTTTGTCGGTAGGAGCCGTAAATATCAAGGTTATGGGAGTTCCCTTGGTTTGGTTTCTGGTCGATTTTATCGAAGCTTTCCTGCTTCCTCTCGGAGGTATTATCTGTGTTCTCTTCGTTGGCTGGCACCTCCCCAGAAAGCAGGTAGAGGGGGCCCTGAGCCGGGATGAGACAATTCCATGGTATTTCGAGGTTTTTTATACCCTTATACGGTATATCATCCCCGTCGTTATTTTCGTGGTCTTGGCCTTCACTGCCAATGAGTATTTCTTTCACATAGGAGGATGACCTATCTTTGTAGCGAATAGAAAAGATCTGAGGGAGATCCCTACTGGGATCTCCCTCAGATCTTTTCTGTGTCTAGATCTTTTTCTTTAATCCAGTTCTCCAACTGCCGTCTCGACCGCTTCCACCAGGGTTCCGGATTTAACGATGGAGATAGCCTGGTCGATAAGGGGATATAGGAAGACGTCCTTTTCTATGTAGGGAACTTCCTCACGGAATCTATCGTAGGCCGCCTTGGTTCCCTTCCCAGGGTTCAAAGGCTTGGAGAAGTCTATT